>JANQST010000382.1 GCA_028279155.1 Cyclobacteriaceae bacterium | reverse complement strand
TCGGAGATATGCATTCCAGCAATTTCGTAGTAGACATCACTCCGGATTTTGAAGACGTGGAGTACAGGTTGAGGGCCATTGACTTTGATCAGCAATCTTATGAAGGGAGGCGTGCCATTTATCTTCCTCAATACTACACGCAAAATAATCCGATCATCCATGTTGGGTTGAAGCACCTGACTGTGGAAACGGTAAAACAATATCAACGAGAAGAGCGATCTAACATTGCTAACCGAATGAAGGTAGAAAGAGGACGAATTGATGACCTGTTGAAAGCGATGAAACATGAGAAGCTTTCTAAACCTGTACACATCAACAAGCTCAAAAAGGAATTGGCAAATTTCTATGAGGATAAGGAATTCCTAGAGTGTACTAACATGGGTGAGTTGGTCTCACTTAGCCTTGAAATGTTAGTTAGGAAACCCAATTTGTACAAAGAATATTAGCTCAAGCAGCAGAATAACTCGGTAAGTGAAATTGAAAAGTGCTGCCTTCATTGGGCTTGCTAATCACTTGAATGCTACTGTTGTGCAGTTCCATGATCTTCTTGACAATTGCTAGTCCCAGTCCAACACCATCTGCTTTGGATTCCTTTCGCGCCTGACGATACCTATCGAATATGTACAATTGGTCCTTTTCATGGATTCCTGGTCCATTGTCAGAGACAGCTACTCGCACGTCCTTATCATTGACCGAAACATCCAAAGAAACATCTCCATTCTCAGGGGCAAATTTTAACGCGTTATCCAATAAGTTTTGTATGACTCGTTCTACAAGGCTTATATCAGCAAAGACCAGCGGTGTATTATTTATTGCGTTTACTTTAATTTCAATATTTTTCTCAGAAGCCAACAATTGATACTTGGCAACAAGATCCATGGCTAGGTCGGTTATTGAAAATGGTTCCTTCAAAGGCTTCACCTGATCTGCTTCAAGCTTTGAGTATTCAAACAATTGGCCAACTAGCTTTGACAACTTCTCAGAGCTACCTTTTATGATTTCTAAGTATTTGTCCTTCTCTGACTCATCCAGCTTATCCTTCTTCATTTGTAGTGTTTCCACATAACCATGGATAATGGAAAGTGGTGTTCTAAGATCATGGGACACATTGGCAATCAGCTCTCGACGTAAAACATCCACAGACTTTATTTCTTCCATATTCCTTGAAATGGTGTCTGCCATCTCATTAAAATTAGTAGCTAGAACCGAAAGGTCTGTCTTTTCAGGTTCTTCAATCCTGATGTCCATGTCACCTTCTCTAAAACGGCGGACGGTTTGGATAACGGATCTCAGGTTTTTTGTCAAAAACCAAAAGCTGGCAAGCCCAAGTGCAATCACGAAAAGCATCGTCAGCAAAGAGGCACCAACGCCAAGCTTCATGAAGTAATCTGACAGGAGCGAGCTGGCCACATTGTCAAGCTCCTGCCCCGCAAGTACAATGTAGATATAACCAACACGTTCGTTGCTTTCGAATTTTGCTGACGAAAAGATTTTCTGTTGTTCACTATTTCTCGGATCATCACCTAGGATATATCGATCTCCTTGACACGCAATAAATTCTTCTATTGGCGCTAGGTCAACATACTGAATAGGATTTTCGGGATCATCGTGTTTCAAAACGACAGAATAAAGAACTGCCCCCAAGCTATCAAGCAGGTATACCTCAATCCCTCGATTGACCGCCATCATATCGTGCATCAAGTCTCCAAAAAGAGGTTTGTTCACACTGCCATCATCAAGGAAGGGAGAATTACCATTGAATTTTTCTTCAATTAAATGATTAGCTAGCTGAGCATTTAATTTCTGCGATCTTTCCTCGAAATGCTTGTTGGTTAAGTAAACAGAAATTAGAATATAGGAGGTGCCCATCAAGACAACTAGAAAGAAAAAAGCAACTCCTAGTTTTCGAATAAGCCTATTACTAAGTGTTTTATCCTTTTTCATAGCTCTTCATTGAATTTGTAACCAACACCCCAGGTAGTAAGAATGAATTTTGGTTCATTCATGTCTGGTTCAATTTTGGCTCGTAACCGATTAATATGAGAATTGACTGTGTGTTCATAGCCATCAAAATCATAGCCCCAGATTATTCGTAAAAGATCTCCTCTTGAATAACTTTTTCCAGGATGAGAAGCCATGAGAACAAGTAGTTCGAACTCTTTCGGTGAGAGTTCTATTTTCTTACCTCCTACTCCAACTTTTCTTTTTTCAACGCTAATGGATAGATCATCAAAGCTCAACTCCGAAACAGCTTCAGTATTCATGCTTTCCTGAATAAGCTTCGCACGCCGAAAGATTGCCTTAACGCGTGCTATGAATTCCCTTATACTGAATGGCTTAGTTATGTAATCGTCAGCACCTACTTCTAACCCTATTACCCGATCAATCTCCTCTGATTTGGCTGTGAGCATAATAATAGGAGTATTCTGTACAGCCCGAATTTTTTGACATACCTCAATCCCATCCATTGAGGGCAGTGAAATATCCAAAATAACCAAGTCCGGTTTTTGTTCCAACGCTAGATTTAATCCTTGCTGCCCGTCCATCGCTTTAGTTACAGAGCAGGATAGGTCTTGCAAGTGAATCTCAAGCAGGTTTATGATCTCTTGATCATCCTCTATTATCAGGACTTCCTTCATAATCGAATACGAATCAACGCAAAACTTATCACAGAAGTATCACAATGTGATATCAAAACCCCCTCAATACAATGATTGGTCATCAAAATTACAATCCAGATGAACACAACTAGCTGATTATCAATTCATTAATACTGTGATAAACGGTCTCGAAAATGTTAATCCTTTGTGATCATTTCACAATATCTCATCCGTTGATTTGTGTTGAAGAAACATGTAAAAAATTCAATACAATGAGAAAACTATTTGAAAAACCTGTTCTAGTCTTAGCAGCTTTGAGTTTAATTCTCGCTAGCTGTGGAGAAGATGATGGAACGACAATCACTCCGGTTGCCGGAACTATCTCAGGTGGCCCTTTCACATTTGTGGTAGATGGTACCCCAGACATGGTAAGCGGAATCACTGTTGATGATTCAGAAGCTGTCGGAACCAACAGCACATGGGTGATTACAGATGATCAAAACAACATTTTAGGGTTACCCCCAACTATTACAGAATTAGAAGCAGTAGACTTTGATGCACCTGGAGTAGGTGTTTGTTTTATTTGGTATTTGAGGTATGAAGAGGGTCTTACTGGTCTTGAGACGGGTATGAATACGAGTGCCTTAGATGGATCTTTTGATTTGTCAAACTCTATTATGGTGACAAGAAATGCATTGAATGCAGGTACAGTATCAGGCGGTCCTTACACTTTTGTGGTAGACGATCAAGTAGATAATGTTTCCAACATTGAACTTGATAACTCCGCAGCAATGGGAGCTAACAGTACCTGGTTAATCACGGACGAGAATGGTGTAATCCTAGGTATGCCTGGAACATTGGACGCAGTTAAAGGTGTAGATTTTAATGATGCTGGAGTCGGTGTTTGCTTCATCTACTATGCAAGGTTTGGAGATGCATTGACCGGACTTGCTGTTGACGCAGACATTGATGATCTAAATACAGATCACATTGCGCTTTCCAATTCAGTAATGGTTACGCGAGTAGAAGGAGCAAGTATAACTGTTGACATTTCTGGCCTTGAAGATCTGGGCGACGACTTTGTATATGAAGGATGGGTACTAGTTGATGGCAGTCCAGTAACTACAGGGGTTTTCACAGTAAATGAATCTGGTGAACTTTCTAAAACCATGTTCTATGCTGCTAAAACGGACGTAGATGCTGCTACCAAATTTATTTTAACCATTGAGCCGGCAGTTGACGAGGATCCTGCACCTTCAGCTCAAAAGTTAATTGCTGGGGATTTTTCCGCAGATGTGGCAACATTATCAACAGGAACAGCACCTGCGGTTGGAGATTTTTCAAATGCAGCAGGAACATATTTCTTAAGAACTCCTACCGATGAAGCTGATGGCGTAAACAATGGAAATGATATCTACGGTATCTGGTTCGGAACTCCTGGAGCTCCTCCAACTGCAAATTTCACACTTCCAACATTGGAAGAGGGATGGGTATATGAAGGTTGGATCGTAACGGAAAATGGGCCTCTTTCAACTGGAACCTTCACCGATTTTGGTGCTGTTGATAGTGGA
>JANQST010000380.1 GCA_028279155.1 Cyclobacteriaceae bacterium | reverse complement strand
CTTATTTTCATCAGCTAGTAATTTATATAGTTCAATTTTGTACTTAAATAGTACCAAAAAAAATGCTGCACCCTCAAAAGGATGCAGCATTTTTTTTATTTATTTTAAACTACCCGTTCATACTAACGAGGAACTCGTCATTATTGGTTGTTCCTTTCATTTTACTCAAAAGAAACTCCATTGCTTCATTACTGTTCATATCTGACATGAACTTTCGCAAAATCCACACTCTGCTCAATTCTTCCTTATCCATGAGAAGATCTTCTCTTCGAGTACCAGAAGCAGGTACATCAATAGCAGGGTAAACTCTTTTGTTCGATAGTTTTCTATCCAGCTGAAGTTCCATGTTACCGGTTCCTTTGAATTCTTCAAAGATCACTTCGTCCATTTTGGAACCTGTTTCAATCAGTGCTGTCGCTATGATGGTCAATGATCCACCATTCTCAACATTCCTTGCAGCTCCAAAGAATCTCTTTGGTTTGTGAAGCGCATTGGCATCAACACCGCCAGATAGAATCTTACCTGAAGATGGCACCACTGTGTTGTGAGCTCTCGCCAATCGTGTGATTGAATCAAGTAAAATCACAACGTCATGCCCACATTCAACCATTCGTTTTGCTTTTTCCAAAACAATGTTGGCAACCTTCACATGTTTTTCAGCTTGCTCATCAAAAGTAGAAGCTACCACTTCTGCCTTAACCGATCTGGCCATGTCTGTTACCTCCTCCGGTCGTTCATCAATCAAAAGGATCATCAAATAACATTCCGGATGATTCTCTGCAATAGCGTTTGCAACATTTTTTAGAAGAACAGTCTTTCCAGTTTTTGGCTGAGCAACGATCATACCCCTTTGTCCTTTTCCAATCGGAGCGAACATGTCCAATATCCTGGTCGAGTAATTATCTGGCTTGGTACTAAGTTTTAGTTTTTCTTCGGGAAATAGTGGAGTCAGGTATTCAAAAGCAACACGGTCTCTGATTTCTTCAGTTGTCTTTCCGTTCACCGATTCAACCTTCAACAATGCAAAATATTTCTCACCGTCTTTAGGTGGTCGAATCTGACCCTTAACCGTATCTCCTGTTCTTAATCCAAAAAGTTTAATTTGTGATGGAGAAACGTAAATGTCATCAGGGCTCGCAAGGTAATGGTAGTCGCTTGATCTTAGGAACCCATAGCCATCTTGCATGATTTCCAAAACACCTTCATTGGCAATCATTCCGTCAAACTCCTTAATCTCTTCGTTGTATTGCTCTTTCTTCCTTCTCTTCTCCTGACGTTCTGCTTCACGCTCCTGCCTTGCGGCATCTCGTTCTGCTTTCTCAGGATCTTCCTTTTTCTCGCTGCTTCCTTCTTTCTTCTTTTCAGAATCCTGAGATCGTTCCTTTTTGTTGTCTTCCCGTCGAGGTTTTTTGTGCTCCTTCTCTTTCTCTTTTCCTTCTTTCTCCTCCGTTTTTTCCTCATTTGGAGTTTCTTCCGATTGAGGCGCCGCTGATACGTTCCCTTCTTTAATTTTTTTGATTTCGCTCTCAGGCATGGTGGCTTGCTGGTCTAGGATCTTATAAATCAGATCCTGCTTTGCTGTCTTCTTTGCATTTTTAATTCCTAACTGCTCCGCTATGTCTCGTAGTTCCGACAAAAGCATTACACTCAGATCATCCAAGGTGTACATAAGTGAATAAAAGTGTGTTTAAGTTCTCTTTGAAGTAATAATTGATAGTTCTAAGCTTATATAAGCTGGATTCCCCGGCTGGGGCTTCCTAGGACTGTATCGCAAGTATAGGTTATCACCTAGAATTTAACAAATACCATCTTATTTTTTAACAGACCATAGATTTGTGCACCTAATCCACACAAAATCATTTTTCTTTGCACTCTTCAAAAAAACGGTAAGGAATGCTACAGGTTTCAACCATAGAAAAGGACTTTGATAGATGCCTTAAAGGCCTTGAAAAAAGAAGGATCAAAGATGCTGAGAGTTTACTCAATGACATCCTAAATAAGGATAAGGAGAGAAAGTCAATTCAGCAAAACCTGGATCAAATTCTTAGCCGATCCAATACCATTGCCAAAGAGATTGGAATCTTATTCAAAGAAGGCAAAAGAGAGGAAGCGGATGCTTTGAAAAAGGAATCCACTCAGCTTAAAGAGGAAAGCAAAAAACTCAATGAGTCAATGCAGGCCATCGAGAAAGAATTAAAGAATCTTCTCTATAATATCCCGAACATTCCCCATGAAAGTGTACCTGAAGGAAATTCAGATGAAGACAATGAAGTCATAAAAGTAGAAGACACAAACGTTCCTGATCTTGGAGAGAATAAAAAACCACATTGGGAACTTATAGAGGAGTATGATATTATAGATTTTGAATTAGGGAATAAAGTTACAGGTGCTGGTTTCCCCTTCTACAAAGGACAAGGCGCTAGATTGGTACGCGGGTTGGTAAATTATTTTCTAGACAAGGCAAATGAAGCAGGATATCATGAGGTTCAGCCTCCTATTGTCATCAATGAAGCTTCAGGAATCGGTACCGGGCAACTTCCGGACAAAGAAGGCCAGATGTATCACATTGATGAAACCAATTTATACCTAATACCAACAGCTGAAGTTCCAATTACAAACATTTACCGGGATGTAATCCTTGATGGAGATTCCCTGCCTGTTAAACACGCTGGATACACACCCTGCTTTAGAAGAGAAGCTGGCTCATGGGGCTCACATGTCAGAGGATTGAATAGACTACACCAATTTGATAAGGTAGAAGTTGTACAGGTGGTCAAACCAGAAACCTCTTATGACACTTTAGATCATATGATGGCACATGTGGAAGAAATTGTCAAGTCGCTTGAACTTCCATATCGAATCCTGCGCTTATGTGCTGGTGATCTGGGTTTTACCTCTGCACTTACATATGATTTTGAGGTCTTTTCAGCTGGTCAGGAAAAATGGCTAGAGGTTAGCTCCGTATCAAATTTCGAAACTTATCAGGCTAATCGATTGAAGCTACGAATCAAAAAAGAAGATGGGAAAAAAGAGCTCGCTCATACACTGAATGGAAGTGCACTTGCACTGCCAAGGATTATGGCAGCTATTCTTGAAAATAATCAGGAAGCTAATCGAATTAAAATGCCTGAGGTTCTACGACCCTATTTAGGGTTCGATTCCATTACAAAATAGATACCTCTCATGTAATTATTTCAATCCAGGCATTGGTTTGGAATGTGATTATTTAATTTTCATGGCCTTAATACATTATAAGCTATGAAAAGACTTACTTATGCGCTTGTTGCAGTCACTTTTTGGGCCTGCCAAACAGGATCAAATGAAACTTCAACAAATTTATCTTATCCCCAAACCAAGAAGGTGGACACAGTGGATGTCTACTTTGACAATGAAGTACCAGACCCCTACCGATGGCTGGAGGACGATCGTTCAGAAGAAACTGCCAATTGGGTGTCGGCACAAAACAAAGTCACATTTGCCTACCTCAATAATATCTCTTATCGAGATAAACTTAAGGAGCGGTTAAAAACATTGCTTGACTATGAACGTGTGTTCGCTCCTACAAGAAATGGTGATTATGATTACTATTATAAAAATGATGGTCTCCAAAATCAGAATGTACTTTACAGGAAAAAAGATGGTGGAGAAGAAGAGATTTTTCTAAATCCAAATGAATTTTCAGAAGAAGGTACTATTTCATTAACCACTACAAGCTTCACTGACGATGGCTCGCTTTGTGGTTTTATGATTTCAATCGGTGGTTCTGATTGGAGAAAGGCAATGGTGATGAACACTGAAACAATGGAGATTGTAGAAGATACTCTTCATAACATAAAATTCAGTGGTCTGAGCTGGCGTGGAAATGATGGTTTCTACTACAGCAGCTATGACAAGCCAAAGGATGGAAGTGAGCTTTCAGCTAAAA
>JANQST010000374.1 GCA_028279155.1 Cyclobacteriaceae bacterium | reverse complement strand
AACCAATCGATTGGAATTTTCCATCTACTTCTAACTCCTGCCCACAACTTGGAAGCGCTATTAAACCATGACCTGCTAATAAGGATGCACCAAACTTTCCTGTATACTCAAGAAACTTTCTTCTCTTTACCATTCGCTCCCCTACTCAGCCGATGCAAAAACATATTCAGTAAGAATTTTTCCAATGAAGGATGGCTGTCTGTCAAAATTTTCAGAGGTAATTACAACGATTAAATCCAACTCTTTTACAACAAATATGTACTGGTTTCCATGACCATTGGCATAGGGAACCGGGACCGTATTTCCTCGAATAGTGAATGGGAACATCTTCCATTGATAGCCGTATCCAAACCCATTTTCAAACTGACTGTACGGAGTCCAGGAGCGTTGAATCCAATCCTTATCGATGATTTGATTTCCTTGCCATTGACCTTCATTTAGATACAGCAGACCAAATTTAGCCATGTCTCTTGGTCTAAGACTTAATCCAAATCCGGTGTTGGTTAAACCATTTGATCCATTCTGCCAATCATATTTTTTTATACCAAGTTGTGAGAACAGTTGCTGTTGCGCATATTCTTCAGCAGACCTTCCTGAGACAGATTCGATTAGCCCGGAAAGCAAAATTGTGCAGCCACTATTGTAGTTATAAGAAAGACCGGGCGCTTCTGCCATTGGTTTGTCTAGTACATGTTTTATCCAGTCAGTGCTATTTATTAGGCCTGTTGTACTATTCTGAGGGCTGCCGTAATTGTGGGTTACCTCATCCCATTCAATCCCGGATCTCATTTGAAGCACCTGCTCTATTGTGATGCTTCGCTTCCACTCGTTCTCGTTGCCTATGGAATTAAACGTGTTAACAAAAGGTAGAATAGGTTGATCAATGTTATCCAATAAACCTTCTTTATGCGCTATCCCTACTAAGGCTGATGTAATACTTTTTGTGATGGAATAGTTAACATGCAATTGATCCACATTCATTCCTAAACCGTAGTATTCGTAGGCTAGTTTTCCATCTTTAACAAGTAAGAGACTGCTAACCAACCCAAGATTTTCTGCCTCCAAATCCGCAGTTAGTGTTTCAAGACGTCCATTATCAAGACTTACTTCAGTGGGATCAACAACCTCCCAAAAACCATTTTCAACAGCAATATCAGATTCGCTTTCACATGCTGAGATTAGCGCTATCAAACAAAAGAGCAAAAAGTTTCTTAGTTTATTCATTGATTAATTTCTACTTAATTAAACATGCTGCTATTCTACGCCTTATTAAGGCGCGCATGTGTACAGATAATAATTTGGACCAAGAAATTTTGGTTTGATTGCTAGATTCGAATGTGTCAAATAATTATTTGGCACCTTGTATTAGGCGGGGTGGTTAAGCTTAGTATTGTTCAACAAATGAATAAATCAAAGCATCATCGCTAAATAATGGATTTAATGGAGCTATTACCTAGTCAATTTCTAACGCTAACGATTTTGTTCTTTGGGGTCTACCAGGGTGGTGTCTTGTTTTTTCTCTCAACTACAAGCAAGGAACAGTCAATTAGGAACAAGGTATTGTTTGGATCATTAATTATTTGTTTGATTCTACGCCTTCTAGAATTTACGCTACAGCGAAGTGGTTTATTGCACCCTTCACTTTATTATTTCTCCGTCCCACTGACGATGCTAGTTGCCCCTCTTTTCTATCTGTATATCCAAAACTCGTTTTATGGTTTTAAGTTAAAACTCATCTCTCTTCTTCATTTAATTCCTTTTATAACCTCAATCATTTTCTTGGTTCCATTCTACAATCTTGACGATGAAAGCACAATCATTTACTTACAACTATTGAATGAGGTTGGGCGACTTTCCACAAATCATGTATTGTACATGATTTTAGCTGCAGCGCAATTCACTATTTATGCGGTCATTATCATTAAGTTGTTGAGGAGCTATTTCAATGAGTTTACTATGGAGCGTTCAGATGAAAAAATTGAAATGGTTAAATGGGTGGTCAACTTTTCATACATCATCATTGCTTATATCAGTCTATACTTCCTTGCGAATTTCTCTCTCTTAACTTATCCCAAATGGTATCAATACCTTGAGCTCGTTAATTATCTTGGTTTGGCATTTGTTATCCAGATTCTGCTGCTGTTTTTCATCAAAACTCGGTTTAGCGGATTAGGGAAATTGAGAATTTCAAAGCCGAAATATTATAGCTCAAATATTCAGGGAATGAACTTCGACCCATTTATTGAGAAATTGCGCAAGGTGATGATCGAAGAAAAATTGTACCTGGATTCTGATTTGAGAATTGGCAAGCTAGCAAGCATCCTAAACATTCCCGCTCCTCACATGTCTCAGATGATTAGTGAAGGAGCGAAAACTACATTTTATGATTTTGTAAATGAATATAGAATTGAAGAAGCTAAGAAGCTACTAATATCAGATAAATATGAAAGATTTACTTTGCTGGCAATTGCCATGGAATCTGGATTCAATAACAAGACCACCTTTAACAGAACATTCAAACGTCATACTAAGATGACTCCTACAAACTACCTCAAGAAGCATAAAAATGATCAGCTGGAGTAAGTTCCAGGAATGCTCATTACCGTACCAATGAGCCCTGGAACAAAACACCAAGCGTAAGAGAAACAACTTAGGTTGAAGTCCTTATAATCAAGATTCGCTTTCACTAGGTTTGATTCCTGGTTCTAGTTTTTCCTATAAGCGATGTATGAGGACACATTTTTCAAAACATAACCATCGTCATAAAACCTATCTGTTTTCCAGCTGTATTGCTTTTCACCGATATCGTAAAATGTTATCCGAACTTTGTAAGATCCGTACTCGTCTTTGGTCTTACCTACTTGCCAAAAGATCAATGATCCATTTTCAAATTCTCCAACAAAGTCTTGTCCGATTAAATTACCTGATGGGACCCATTTCATGGTCAGTTTCTTTTCCGTCGGATCGTAGCTTCTAATGGTAGATCCGGTGATAACGTTTTGTCCATTGAATTGGAGAAAGTCATCACAAATAGCAAACCCGCTCATTATTGGATATACTTTCGAATAGGATACTCCACCATCAACAATTGATTTATCTGGCTGCATATTTTTCCAATGAAATTCCCAGGAGCCAACAAGAAAACTGTAATGATTCATTGCCTCCGGTACCTTTTGGCTGAGATCATTATTTTGACATATGCCCTGATAAGCAAATAGTAGCAATATCATTTTAATCGTTAGCGTTTTCATTAGTTAATCAAAAGTTTAGGGTTCCATTCATTCATGTTCATTTCATAGATTTTGAAATAATGCTTGCCAGATTTCCGAAAATCTGAGCTAAATAAGATTCTTTCACTGTCTATCCAGTTTGGAAAAAACTCATCGAACGAATTCTCAGAAAGTTTCTTCTTTTCCGAGCCGTCGATGTTCATGACATAGATCTCGGAGGTTCTTTGTTTATAGTTGTTTTCGGGGCTGCTATAATTTGCTGCGAACAACAGTCTTCTTCCATCTTTTGAAATCCTTGGTGTGTTCTCATTCGCTGATCCATTGGTTAGGCGCCTCAGTCCAGATCCATCTACGTTCACCACGAAAATGTCATTGTTGCCATAACGACTAGAATGAAAGTAGATGCTGGAATCGTCCGGTGACCACTCAGGACATAAGTTGTGTCCCATACCGGACGAAATAGTTGTGACCTCTCCCGATAGGAGGTCTTTTATTTTAATTTCAAAATTGTCACTTGCGGGATTTCGCGAGCTGTAAGCTATTTTATCTCCTTTATTGGACATGGTTGGAGTGGCATTCCAGAGTGTATCCTGGACAAGCAGTATTGGTTCATCCCCCTCCATATTAACTTCATAAATCCCCATCTTACCATTTCTATTTGATTGAAATACGATCTTATCCCCAGCTGCCCAAGTGGGATTAAAATCCCAAAAAGTATCGTGATGGGTTACTTGAATCTCTTCTCTTTTAATGAGGTCATAATAATAAATTTGGGCTGGTCCATTCCTATAGGTGTAGTAAAGCAACTTGGTTCCATCCTTGCTCATTGAAGGAGCAAAATCATTTGGGTTGTTTTCATATATTACTGGTTCATTTTGGCTGCATGATATAAATACGATCGTTGAAAAAAGCCCGATTCTAAACATCATCTTTTTTGGGAATCAAATTGTTGAAGGATTCGGAAACTTTAGAGTAGAATTATTATTTGACACTCAAATTCTTTTTTAAAAGCTCCAATCACGGCTGCCTTCGTCATTCAAAAAGGAAAGAAACAGCAGGGTGACAAGAGTGGATTCCTACACCCCACCATTTCAGATTTACTCAAATAAATCCCCTGTAAATGAAACAATGTTTATTCTTGTTCCGGACCTGCCAGGAGCTACCGTCTCAATGAATAAGTAGTATGAATCCGCCGTATTAAGAAATGCAGAACCCCACATACTCTCCCATTCACTCAACTGAGATGCTGTGACAGCCGCCTCGCTTTGAATTCGATTCCAGGTTATTCCATCGGTGCTGGTCGCAATTCCAAATCCACTACCTCTAGCCCAGCTTCTATCTCCGGAATCACTTCGATATGCCATCACCCAGCCCTGAGAAGTTTTGATAATCTTAGGTACTTCCACTTTATAGCTATCCCATGATCCTTCTGGTCCCTTTGTAAAAACAGGACCGTCATGTTTGGTCCAGTTTATGCCATCAGAAGATGTTGCCATACCTATGCCCATTTCCGGATTAGTTCTTGTATCCATAAAAACAGAATAGTAGAGGCGATATTCGTTATCCAGTTTTACTACCTGTGCTGAAGTGATCCCCCTTGCATCCCATCCACTGGTTTCGGGTACAAGCACCATCTCATCATTCACACTCCATGGACCATCAATAGATGGGGCGGTAGCGCGTCCGATTCCAATTGCATTCCCCTGCTGGAAAACGTCGAAATATAATACCAATGAGTTGTCATCTTCAACGATAACACTTGATACAAATGGGTGTTCATTGGTCCCATTCAAGTATGGTACATGTTCGCCGGATAAAGTGATTTCATCATTCCTTTCCCAATTAACCAAGTCTGTTGAATATGCATATCCGATTCTAATATCATTTGACGGCCAAAGACCGACAAGGTCGTTGTAGAACAAGTAATAGGTACCATCAATTTCTATAGCCGCACCTGGACTATTAGATTCACCTGCAAAGGGTAAACCGCTCGAAAAAGGCAAAATATTCTCTGTGGTAGATGAGAATGGCTGAAAGAGATACTGGGGTGATGCCAGTTGATCGTCATTACTATCATCATTACCACATGAAACGCACAATGAAATTATGAGCGCTAAAACAAGACTGTGTTTTTTTCTAGAATTAAGCATTTTGAATTCGTTTTTAACTTTTATTGAATGAAGCCAAAACTATGGTCCTTAAGAACCGCCTGAAGGGCCTATTATAATTTGACACCCATTTGAAACAGATTCGAAAAACGAATGCTTTAATAGAGCACAATGGTTAATCCAGCGTTCTGAATTTTAATGTTTGCAATTTTGATTCGATGTAGGTTGAATCGTAGAATTGACCTTTAAAGTAAATCCCACTAATTGATTGCGTCGCCTTTATATCATCCAATGGGTTCTCTTTTAGAAGTACCAGGTCTGCCATTTTTCCTACTGAGATTTCACCATTGTCCAACTTCATATAGTTGGCCGAATTGTAGGTGGCTGATTTAAGAATTAATGAAGGATGTACCCCTGCATTTTGCCAGAGCTCTAATTCAAGATGAAGTCCAAAGCCATGAGGTAATAGCCCAAAGCTATCTGACCCGGTAATAAGTGGTATATCTTCTTGAATCATTTGAAGTAACAGCTCCTTCATGAATTCCAGGTTTTTACTTGTTTCCGAAACAACAAAGTCAACTGCCTGATCTTCCGATTCAAGTTCTACACCATAATTCGTCCTTGCATAATCATACAAGGCTTGTCGCCGTAGGTTTTGTCGATATGGATTTCGCTCGCTAGTATAAAGCTCGTACTGTTGATTATCAACGAACTCAATAAATGGAATTGAAGAAAGAGAGTCGAAGAAAGTTTTTTTATAGTAATCAATGTGACAAGCGTAAATCATTAGCGTAGGACAAATCCACACACCACTTTGTTTTACATCCGCAATCACCTGGTTCAGGTAATCTGAAGTTCTTTCTGATTGTTCAATTAGATAGACGAATTCCTCAATATGAACAATTTCCAGCATCCTTAAGCTTTGTGCTAAATCTTTATCTCTTTGTGCGTGACCGTATACAGGAAGGCCAACTGAGTTACTGTATTCAATTATTTTATTGTACGTATCAACAGGGATATTGTCATGAATTTTTAGCCCATGATATCCTGTTTCTTTTGATTCTTTAATAAAATCTTCTACGTCAGATTCTCTAAATGAACCGGTAACAAAGGGCGTTGATGAATAGTATCTTGGCCCACTTCGGGCTCCGGAAGCAATTTGTTTTCCAATGGAAATGTGGTCTTTACCACCATCCGAACCATTCATATTTCTCACAGTGGTGATCCCATTTAGCAAATACACCTGCAAGACTTGATCTGTTGCTCCTCTGTTATGTATGTGCAAATCAAAGAGGCCAGGAATAAGGTAGCCTCCATCACCGTCAATTACCTGGTAAGATTTTGATGAAGCAGCTGTTTCACGTATACGCTCGGATTCGTCTATCTTAATTATTATCCCATCTTGAATAAGGACCGCATCTGAAGGGAGAATACTGCCATCGACAACATCTACAATATTTACATTAAGAATGGCTGTATTTTCTATGGTGTTTACTTTACAACCAACAATGGGCAAGGCAATTATAAATAGCTTAATCAATTGAAAGATACATACCCTCACATTGGTGGTACGATAATACCATTCAAATTGATAATCTGTCCTATACATCTATTTTAATAAACTCCATTCTAAAAATGCAGCCATAGGTTTCTTGCTCGATAATTAGGCTTGATGCGTCAAGGATGTAATTCCACTTATCACACAATAGAGCTTTCTCCATTTCTTCATAATAACAAAACTCAATTGTTGAATCAGTTACAGTCAATGATCCACCTAAATCTTCTTCCCCATCCACAGAGGCTATGTAAGTAAAATCAGAGGATATCGTATACGTCAGGCAATTAATTTCCGCTGGACATGACTCATCAAAATTTCTATGTGATTTTCCACAGTCATAGCGTGTAAATCTTGTGGCACTCCACGAGCCAAATAATTCTTCAAATGAACTTTGAGAATTCGCATCATCTCCACTGCAAGAGATAGTAATAAAAATAAGTACAGCAACGTATATTAAGCTATTTAATCTTGTTAAGAAGTTCACCAAAGCCAAACAAACAGGTTTTACATTTTGTAATTTTTCAATTACAACATTTTCAAGTTTACGAGTTACGATAAGTAGAGTTGAGATTAATTATTATATGTTTCCAACTTGAAAAATGATAAAAAAATATGTTTGTGGGAGTATTATACTAATAATTGCCCAAGTGTAGGAGCTTCATTTAATTTCGAGTTTTGATTAATGACGATCACCTTAATGGAAAATGCAAGCTTCAAAATAAAATAGATCTTTCTCATTGTTCGGATGATGTTGCCATTACTTAATAAAAGCAGGCAGGATCCGCTCTGCTGTCACCTGCAATACGCTTTTCTCTAATCGATGGACAGTGGTCACTACAATTAGATCAAGCTCATCAATCAAAATGATGTATTGGCCACTACCTCCTTGAGCAGATGTACTGAAATAGTTTTTGTTGCCGACCTTCATGTCTGCTTGCCACCAGAAATAGCCGTACCCAACATTGGAAATACTGTCATAGTCTGTGAAATTTTCATCGTCGCTTTGACGAACAATTCTATTGATTGCTTTGGCCACAAACACTTCCGGAATCAACTGCTCGCCATTCCATTTACCTCTATTTGCTGCCAAAAGGCCCCACTTGGCCATATCACGAGAGGTCATACTTGTGCGCCAACCAGCTTCTGGCAGGCCGGTAACATCATTCGTCTGCCAGTTGTAATTCGTGATTCCCAGTTTATCTAGGAGTTCATTTTTAATAAAGTCTTCAGCAGTGCCTGGTACAACGGCGTCTATGACTTGCATTACTAACCTTGGATTGAAGTTGCCATACAAAAAGCTTTGAGATGCTGAGGTAATAGGCTCGCTATTTTCAAAAAGAGCCTGGACCAACCCCTGGCCCTTTAACTCATCGGAACTCTTCCTAAACTCTTCTCTTTGATCTTCACTGATGCTAAGTCCACCACACATGGTCAATGCTTTATGCAGCGTGATCTTTTCTACCCCTTCAACAAATTTTGTTGGGTCCAGGTCTTTAAGAAAACTGGTCAAAGGTTTGTCTAAATCAGCCATGGTCAGATAACCCAACTGGATCGCACGTCCAAGTGCCATGGCAGTGTAGGCTTTAGTAGCAGAAGCTTGCGGGTGTGGTAGATTAATGCGTCCTCTTCTGTAATAGGATTCAAATAAGAGCTTGCCTTCGTGGACAATCAACAAGCCATCGAAGTTGCCATGTTGATCATCTGCGATCTCCTGTGCCAGCCTAACAATCATCGCTTTATTGCCACCATCGATGCCTAATTCTCCAACAGGAATACCATCTTTTCTATCTGTTGGTGATGCCTCAATAAATGCTTCTTCGAGAACAGGAATATCCCAGAATGAGAGCGTGGCTTCAGCTGCTGTAGCCTCAGGTGCAACACTATCTTGAGCGTAGGCAGTACTCAAGAATAAAACATTTGTTAATAGCAACAACTTCGTGATTTTAATCGCCCTCCTATTCATATATTTCAAAATGGTCATGATTGATTTTTTTGAAGGTGTACTTCAAAATTCTTATGCTGGTTTTTGAGAATCACCGATTAGTTCGCCAACTGCCCTATACATGAATGAACTGCTCTAAGGGAAGCTACTTCTTAATCACTTTCCTAAGTTTATGTGTTCCCAATTTGAGGTAATAAACTCCCGGTTTTAGTAGTGACAAATCTATTTTGCTTGCGTTAATCGTGCCTGATTGAATTCTTTGCCCACGTTGGTCAACCAGGGAATAGATGAGCTCGTTGGCAGATGCGACATTTAAATAGTCTCCAACCGGATTAGGAAAAACATTCAACTCATCGTCAATCAAAGGTGATAAACCAACAATCGAAGAGTACTCGAATGAGCCATCAAAATCGACGATTCTGAGTCGGTAGAAAGTAGCACTTGTAAGATAA
>JANQST010000356.1 GCA_028279155.1 Cyclobacteriaceae bacterium | reverse complement strand
ATCAACTTCCTGATTGCTTTCTACCCGATCGACGGATTCGTATACATGCATTCCTTGATAACACCTTTGATTTCTCAAACCTTAGCGATCCGGAATTAACCTTTTACTACCACATGTTTGGATTTGAGCAAGGAACCCTCCACATTGATGTTGGAGCTGACCAAAGCGTTTGGAGTATTACAGGAGCCCAACAGATCAGCAACGAGGATGATTGGAAAAAGGCAACAGTTAATTTATCGGCTTATGCTGGTAGATGTAATGTGACGATACGATTTAGAGGGGTTACAGGACTTGGTTCAAAAAGTGACATGGCCATTGATGATGTGGCAGTAAGAGATGCTTGCTTGTCGGTAAATGGTGGAACCGCATCTGTCTCTGATGATGTGCTATGTGCAGCAGGAACAGTGGATCTTTCTGTAATTGGGCAAGATGGTGGAGCAACACTGCAATGGCAACAATCGACAGATAATATTACTTTCTCAGATATTAGTGGTGCAACATCTCCCAATTCCACAACTGGAACATTGTCAACAGGAAACACTTATTATTTTAGGGCTGAGGTTACTAATGTTTGCGATGCATATTCCGATACAGTTTCGGTGATGGTTAACTCAGGTGGTGGAATTAGCTCCTACCCCTATTCAGAGGGATTCGAAAGTGGTTTAGGAAGTTGGACACAGGGGTCAGGTGATGATTTTGATTGGACAAGAGACTCAGGCGGTACACCATCCACAATTACAGGACCCTCAGCTGGGAATGCCAGCACCTGGTATGTTTATACAGAAGCCAGTGGTGCCAATAATCCATATCAAACAGCATTTTTTGAAGCTGATTTCGATTTCACCGGAATCAACACTCCAATTCTCTCATTTTACTACCATATGTATGGAAATGAAATGGGAACACTTTTCGTCGATGCAAATGGAACAGAGGTTTTCAGTATTGCTGGTGAACAGCAATCATTAGACACAGACCCCTGGAGGCTGGCATCCGTAGATCTTTCCGCTTATGCCAATGAGTGTAATGTCACCATCCGGTTTAGAGGAGAAACTGGGGCAGAATCCAAAAGTGATATGGCAATTGATGACGTGGCTATTTGTACAATAGCTCCCGGAACGGCCACCATTTCCAATTCCGCTTTGTGTGCAGCTGGAACGGTTGATCTTTCTCTCGATGGATACGATGGAAGTGCATCCATCCAATGGCAAGAATCTACTGATAATGTGACATTTACCAATATTGGTGGGGCGACTTCCAAGGATCATACCACGAGTACGCTATCCACAGGAAGTACTTACTACTTCAGGGCAGCACTTACCAATGGTTGTACCAATTATTCCAATGTTGTTTCTGTGGCAGTTACGACCGGTGGTGGAGAAAGCACATTCCCCTATTCGGAAGGTTTCGAATCCGATTTTGGCAACTGGACTCAATCCGCCTCAGATGACTTTGATTGGACGCGAACAAATACCAACACGCCTTCCAATGAAACCGGAGCATCCGGAGCAAATGGTGGAAGTTTTTTCATTTTTACAGAAGCTTCGGGTGGTAACACACCGGGACAAACAGCTTCAATTGAGCAGGAGTTTGATTTCACTTCCGCCACGAACCCCATCCTTTCTTTCTTCTACCACATGTATGGAATAGAGACCGGGACACTATACGTAGATGTCAACAATGTCAACATTTGGAGCCTAAGTGGTCAACAGCAATCCTCCAATGCAGACGACTGGGAGCAAGCATCAATTGACCTGAGTGCTTACGCCGGTGAATGTAGTGCCACGATTCGCTTCAGGGTTGTGACAGGAGTAGATTCGAAAGGAGATATAAGCCTGGATGATATTGCTGTATGTGAAAAACCTGTAACTTCAGTAATTACCGGCAGTACCGATGTCTGCAAATCAGCGACGGGGGAAGCATACTCTGTAACAAATAATGCCGGAAACACCTACACCTGGATCATCGATGGAGGAGTACAAGCGAGCGGCACCACAACAAATAGTATTACGATTGATTGGGGAGCGACAGGTAAAGTAGGATCAATCAAAGTATTGGAACGAAGCGGAGAGTGTGTTGGCGATACTGTAACTCTCAATGTAAATATTCACACCAAAGAAACATCAGCTATATCAGGAAATATTAATGTTGCCGAAGGAACCAACGGAGTGGCTTATTCGGTAACTAATACTACGGGGTATTCATATGCCTGGACCATTAGTGGTGGGACACAAGTATCCGGTACAACAACAAATTCAATTACCGTTGATTGGGGCACTGCTGGAGCTGGAAATGTAAGTGTTATTGCAACCAGCACTTCACCCTCTTGCTCTGCTGCTCCGGCAGTCAATCTAGCTGTTACAAAGTACACTGTATTTGCCTCCAATGGATCAGGCGGAGGTGACTGGAATGATGTCAACACCTGGGCATGCACTTGTATCCCTACGAGCACACAAAATGTTCAGATCTTAAATGGCGATGTGGTGACATTGGCACAAAACGAAACCATTGACAACATTGTGATCGATGCAGGAGGCACAGTCAACAACAGCACCTTTACTTTAACGGTCAACGGAGATTACACGAATAACGGAACCCACTCGGGAAGCGGCATCATCGACCTGGCAGGAACAGACACCAGTATTGACGGGACTGGAACGATAAGTACGTCCGGCGATTTGCAAATATCCGGCGGTAACAAAACTATTCTTTCAACTGCAAGTTTGAATAAGACTTCAGGAGACGTTGATATAACAGCAGGAAGCATTACTGTAACGAATAATGGCTCCATTACCATTGCCGGAAACCTTGATGCGCTTAATGGTACCGACACCTGGACCAACAGTGCAACGGGATCATTAAATGTAAGTGGATCCTTATTGACTTCAGGAGCGCTTAATGCTTCCGCCGTTGGGAACACTGTAACATACGGAGTGGCTGGGGCACAGACTATCAAATTACCGAATGCGTCACAGTATTATAACCTGGTTCTCACCACAAGTGGTACAAAGAGTCTTGCCGGGAATATTATCGTACAAAATGACCTTACGATTTCAAGTTCAGCCCAGCTAGACCTTACTGCTTCCAACTATGATATTAACGTTGGAGGGGACTGGACCAATAGTAGCTCAAATGGAGATCCATTTGTACAAAGAAGCGGAGCAGTAACCTTTGATGGCTCGTCTGGTGATCAGACCATGACGAATACCAATGACGAAACGTTCTATGACCTCACTATTAACAAAAGCAGTGGCAACCTTATAATGGCATCAAGTAGCGACATTATCGTAAGTAATTCATTGACATTGACAAACGGGCTTATCTCACCTACCGGCTCTGAAACGGTTACTATCAATGACAATGCTACAGCCACTTCTACAACATCCAGCTATGTCAATGGTAAAGTGATTAAGATTGGTGATGATGCCTTCGTGTTTCCAATTGGGAAATCAAACAGAGGCCAGCTTGGCATTTCAGCACCGGGAGTCGGATCAACATTTGAAGCTGAATATTTTGATGCAGCCTACTCGGATAGAAGTGTTGTTGGACTCGATCATGTAAGTGGTATTGAATATTGGGTGTTAGATAGAACTGCTGGCTCTGACGCTGTATCCGTGACTCTTTACTGGGATTCTGGTACACGAAGTGATATTCAAGATATTTCCGGCACTGACTTAAGGGTTGCTCACTATACTGGAGCAGACTGGACCGATGAAGGTGGAACCGTCAGTGGAATTCTCTCTACTGGATCCGTTACAAGTAGTGGAACTATATCGTCCTTTAGCCCTTTCACCTTTGGCTCCCTTTCAGGGGTCAACCCATTACCAGTGGAAATGACCTCATTCACAGCTAATCTTTCAGGCACACAAGTAAATCTTCGATGGACTACAGCAACGGAATTGAATAACGATTATTTCGAAGTTCAACGTTCAGGTGATGGAACCAATTACTCAATACTTGGTAAGGTAAATGGAAATGGGACCACTGGTCTATCGAATACCTATCGATACACCGATAAATTACCATTATCAGGAATTTCCTACTACAGGCTGAAACAAGTTGATTTCGATGGCGCTATTGAATTTAGCGAGATCATTGCTCTCAACAATCAAGCAATAAATGAAGGAATGGATGCAGTCCTGTATCCAAATCCGGTTGTCAATGGGGACGTGAAGCTTATGCTCACCACAGAAGATGAAACATCACCAATTGATATTCAAATATTTGATCTATCCGGTCAATTGATCTTTAATCAAAAACTTGAGTTAAATCAAAAAGGTGAAACATTCAAAATCACCAACTCCCTCCCACCGGGAATGTACCAAATACTCATAAACCAAGGATTTAGTCAACTCAAGAAAAGGTTGATTGTAAAGTAACCATCAGCGACTAATGTCTGGTTATAGTCGTAGACTATCAATCATTGTTTTATATTTAATTCTACAAACAGGAAACATTAATTAGAAGTTCTACGTTTAGGAATTATTAATTCATTTTTTATGAAGGGAACACATTTAGGAGAATTTGAAGAACTGGTCCTATTAACCGTCGGTATTCTTGGAGATGATGCCTATGGCATTGCATTAAAAGATGACCTACAAAAAAGGACCGGTAGAAAGCCTAGTATTGGTGCTTTGCACAGTGCATTGACAAGGCTTGAAAACAAAGGATTCATTTCATCATTCATGGAAGGTGCTACTGAGGATCGTCGAGGGAGAAGGAAACGGTTCTACCGACTAACAGCTCAAGGGACCAATATCATCAAATCCATCTATGAGCAACGCACAGAAATGATCAAACTAATACCAAATATTGCTATCCAGTGAAGCAGCCATCACCTCCAGGATTTGCAGAGCGTTTTTTCACCTCCTTCTGTCATTCGAGGCATTTAGAGGGATTGGAGGGAGACTTATATGAACTCTTTGAACGACGAGTAGAAACGAAAGGCCTACTCCTGGCAAAACTCTACTACTTAATTGATATGACTACACTATTAAGGTCAAGTGTAGCAAAACCCATAAAACAAAATAAAATGACTAGTCAATTTGGAATGTTTAAAAACTACTTTAAGACAACCCTTAGAATGGGCTGGAAAAGAAAAGGGTTTACGGCAATAAACTTAATTGGACTTACAATTGGACTTACCAGTGTGATTTTTATCGCCCTGTTCGTGCAAAGTGAATTAAGTTATGATAAGCATATCTCAGATGCAGATCAAAAATTCAGAATCTACAATATCAGGGAAGGTGAAGACGGGGTAAAAAGTTTTTTACCCATTGTCCCCCCTATGTATGGAGTCACCCTCAGGGAAGAGTTCCCACAGGTGAAACAAACAGGAAGAGTAATTTTTGACTATGGTGGCACCGTGTTTTACGTGGACAATCAGCCATTTTCAGAACGAAAAGGCGTAATGGCAGAACCAGAAGTGCTGGATATTTTAAATATTGAACTGCTGGAGGGAGAATTCACCAATGAAACAGATCCAATATCTGTATTAATGTCTGAGAGATTGTTCAAAAAGATCTTCGGCGATGTTCCCTACGAAAGTCAAACCATTACCATTTCACAGATGACAGTCAATGTTGTCGGAATTTTCAAGAATTTACCGGAGGAGTCACATCTGGAGCTTGACTATATTTTTCCCTTTAAGCTCATGAATCGATATGCTTCAGAGGAGCGAATGAGTAGCTGGGTTTGGCAGCAGTTTTATACGTATATAGAGTTGTATCCTGAAGTAGATGAGGGAGATTTCATTCTTCAATTCAGGGACCGGGTACGAGAGTTATCACGAGAGCCAACGGCGCAATATGGGTTCCAATATGACCCCTACTTGCAGAATGTAAGAGACATCCGTCTTCACTCCAATAATTTCCAGTGGGATATTGCCATCACAAGAAGTTATCAATCCATTTTGTTTTTGTCCATAGCAGCGGTAATAATTCTATTGATTGCTTGTTTGAATTTCATCAACTTATCTACAGCACAATCGCTGAAACGAGCCAAGGAAGTTAGCGTAAGAAAATTCATAGGGGCAAGCCGTAAACAACTGATGATTCAATACGGTTTTGAATCTGTTTTTTACACAGTCTCTGCAGGTTTCATCAGTGTCCTACTTGTTTTGATTCTGCTCAACTCATTTAATGATTTCACGGATAAGAATTTCACGGTAAGTGCATTGTTGACAACAAAGAATTGCATGATTCTATTTGGATCAATGTTCCTATTGGGTGTTTTATCCGGATGGTACCCTGCCCTTATCATCACAAAATTCAACCCTATTGATTCATTGCATGGTGGAGGATTTAAGAAAGTGTTCCGAAAAGCTTCATTGGATCCAAAACAGCTAATGGTTGGCGCTCAATATATCTTGTCCATTGGTCTCATTACCATCTCTCTGATAATGCAGAACCAATACAAATTCTTAAGGGAGACAGACATGGGTTTTAATAAGGAAAATCTTCTTATGATTCCTTTAACCAACTCCCTTGAAAATGATCTGGAAGCAACTCGAGAGTCCTTCTTGTCTCATAGTCAAATTGAAGAAGTGAGTTTTTGCTATGGAGTACCTGGAGGAATTGTGGCTGGAGACGGTGTATTCCTTCCGGAGAAAAGAGACACTGAAATTTCTTGCAATATGTTCATGATCGATTATGACTACTTATCCCTAATGAAAATAGACGTAATTGCAGGCCGCGGATTCTCCCAGGAATTCTCAACTGATCCAACTTCTGCTTTTGTCATTAATGAAACTGCTGTGGGTCACTTTGGATTTTCAAGTCCCGAAGAAGCCATAGGGGCTACAGTTCATTGGTCTATGTGGAGTCAAACAGATTCATTGAAAAAAGGAAAAATCATTGGTGTGGTAAACGATTTCAATTTTAAGAGTCTACACAACCAGGTTTCAAGTGTAGTCCTTCATATGGGAGCCGATTACTATCAATTTATGCTCGTCAGAATTAATGAGAATGACCCACTTCGTTCTTTAGAATTTCTGGAAAATCAATACAGAAATTATGAACCTACAAGGCCATTTGAACCAGAATTTGTAGATAAGAATTTCGAGCAATTCTATGAATCAGAAAATAAGCTCAGTCAGCTATTCACCATTTTTACCATATTGGCAATCATTACTGCCACCATTGGTTTGTTTGGATTGGTGAGTTACAGTATTGTTAGCAGAGCTAAGGAAATTAGTATTCGCAAAGTTCTTGGCGCTGGTACAAAAAGGCTCATACAGCTTTTGGTTATCCGATACATTTGGCTCGTTCTGATCTGCATTGCAATTGCATTCCCTACCTCCTATTGGTTGTCAAGTATGTGGCTGGAAAATTTCGCTTATCGCATTGAAGTAGGACCAGGCATTTTTATACCAGTGGCATTTGCAATGATCTTGTTGACACTTCTTACTGTCGGTTTTCAGGCAATTAAAGGCTCATTAGCAAATCCAGCTGAGCGATTGAGAAGCGAGTAATAATTAGAAGCAATAAGTTAGATTTTATCTAACAGCAAAGGATCAATCCGAAATACCGGATCG
>JANQST010000339.1 GCA_028279155.1 Cyclobacteriaceae bacterium | reverse complement strand
ATCCCATTTCTCAACAAGATTTCTGAGATCGCTATCAAGGTCTTTTACTTCTTTTCCCTGGGCTACGGTCCGGATGATTACTCCAAACCCTTCTGGTTTGATCGAGCTAATAAGCCTGCTCAATCGTTTTCGCTCGTTAGAATCAGTTATCTTCTTTGATATGCTAACAGCGTTTGAGAAAGGAACCATGATCAGGTACCTTCCTGCTAATGACAACTCACATGAAAGTCGTGGGCCTTTTGTAGAAATTGGTTCTTTCACTATCTGAACAAGGATCTTTTGTCCTTTTGTCAGGACCTGGCTCATCTTGCCAAGTTTGTTTATGTCGCGCTCTTTCTTGAAACCTGCAAGCTTGCCGCCATTGAGTTTCTTTGATAGAGTGAGTCTAGTGAATTTATTCAGTGATTGAACCTGAGGGCCTAGATCCAGGTAATGTAGAAATGCATCTTTTTCATATCCAAGATCAATAAAAGCAGCGTTCAAACCTTGAACAACCTTTTTTACAGACCCTAAATAAATGTCCCCTACATTAAATGAATGTCCACCACCGTCCTGGTGAAACTCTACAAGCCTTCTGTTCTTTAGTAAAGCAATTCGACATTCTTCGCGAGTTGAGTCAATGATCAATTCATTACTCATAGCGAATAGTTAGAATGTCTATTACTTCTTTTTATGTCTGTTCTTTCTCAGTCTTTTTTTCCTCTTGTGAGTAGAGATCTTATGTCTCTTTCTTTTCTTACCACACGGCATAATTTCTTGTTATTTAAATTTCTAAAATGTTTTTATAGCCCCGTCAGATAGTCCTGTGCCATCAACTTGATAGCTGGAATTGAATCTGTGGAACTCAATATCTCTTCCAAAAGCAGTCGTGCCTGCGATTGTTCATTTATCTCAATCATTGAAACCGCCAGGTATAGCCTTGCTTCCTGATCAGATGGATTCAATGAAATAAGTTTCTCAAAGCGTTCTTTTGCCCGATCAAACTGTCCACTTTGAATTGACAAGAGTCCTAAGTTCAAAATTGCCAGACGATCGTTCGGATTCTCTGTAAGAATTTCCCTTAGCATCGTAATTCCTGCCATAGGGTTCTCCGTTGTAACAAGCGTCATCGCCAGTTTGTTTTTCAGCAAAACATTTGATGGATCTTTATCCAACAATTCTTCTAAAACACTCTTTGCTTTCTCTGAATATTCCTTCGCTTCCGCTTGACTTTGAGATCGCTCAAAAGCCTTAAAGAAAACATCCATTGCAAGCTCCGAAGGGCCTGAAGCCCAACGTTCAATCTCCCCTCCCAAATGCACTGCACTATCAAGAACACCGTAGTCTAAATAGTAGCTTGCCAAAGAGTGCGCAAAGTTAGTTTTTTTATCCACATTTTCTTCTACTTCCAGCAATCTTCTTAGCTCAGACATCCTGGTCCTGACATCATTTGGGATTTCGAAGGTATGAGTTTCCGTGCTCTCAGCTACTTCCTGAAGTTGGTCATTTTCTACAACAACTCTTGGGAGCTGGTAAAGAATAACAATTAGCGCTAGTGCGCCGACCGATAAAAGAATCTGTGCTTTGTTCAACTACTTTATTTTGTTGCTTCTTTTGATTTTCTCAACAAAAAGCTTTGATGGCTTAAACGATGGAATGAAATGCTCATCTATGACAATAGCCGTATTCTTAGAAATATTACGAGCTATCTTTTTTGCTCTTTTTTTGTTTACAAAGCTTCCAAAGCCTCGCACGTATACATTTTCACCATTTGCCATATTACTTTTAACCACAGAAAAGAAAGCTTCTACAGAAGCTTGCACATCTGCTTTGTCAATTCCTGTCTTATCGGCGATTTCATTTATTACGTCAGCTTTAGTCACAACACTCTGATTTTTAGGTGGGTAGTTTTAAATTAGGTCGCCAAAATTAATTTTGCACCTCCATATAAAAAAAGAAAATAGACATTTAAATTATCGAAACACAATCATTTTCGGAAAAGCTAATTAACTGGTACACAGAAAGTAAGCGAGATCTACCATGGCGAAAAAATAAGGATCCTTATAGGATTTGGCTGTCGGAGATCATATTGCAGCAAACACGAGTTGATCAGGGGCTTCCATATTATTTGAAATTCATTGCGGCTTATCCAACAATCGGCGACCTGGCAAATACCGAAGAGAAAGAAATACTCCGGTTGTGGCAAGGACTTGGCTATTATTCAAGAGCAAGGAATCTACACTCAACTGCCAAATTTGTTGATCAAGAGCTTAACGGAGTTTTTCCTAATTCCTATGAAGATATTCTCAACCTAAAGGGAGTTGGCCCTTACACAGCTGCAGCAATTGCTTCAATTTGCTTTGATGAACCCAGACCTGTCGTTGATGGAAACGTATTCCGATTCGCAAGTAGGTATTTCGGGATTAAAGAAGACATTGGTAGACAAAAAACCAGAACCATTTTTGAAATGATCTTATCCGAACACATTTCCAGAAAAGCCCCGGGGATTTTTAATCAGGCTATGATGGAGTTTGGATCGACAGTTTGCGCTCCATCACCTGATTGCAAGCAGTGTCTATTTAAACTTGAGTGTATCGCTCAGCAGAAAAACCTTCAAAACCAGCTTCCGGTCAAAACCAAAAAAATTAAAGTGCGAGAGCGATTTCTCAACTACCTGGTGCTTCATGATGGTTCAAATTTTCTAATGAGACAGAGAGATAGCAGTGATGTATGGGCGCATTTGTTTGATTTCAATTTGATTGAAGGGAAAGTAGGAAAAGAAGAGGTCTTTGCTGGAACGAAACAACTGCTGGGACACGATTTCCTTATTGAAGAAGAAAGTAAGGAATTTCAACACCTTCTTAGCCATCAAAAGATCAAGGCTGTCTTTTATAAGATCAAGCTGGATCCTCAACAAATTAAAAATGTAAAGAGTGACTATGGAGAACCATATTCCGTTGAGGAAATTGTAAATTTGCCAAAACCTAAGCTAATTGTTAATTACTTAGAACAAATCGGAATTAAATCATAAGAGAACTATGTCTGGAGTAAATAAAGTGATCCTTGTTGGTAGATTGGGTAAAGATCCTGAAGTGAGGCATCTGGAAAATGGTGCTACCGTCGCAAATTTTTCGATGGCTACATCAGAAACTTATAAGGATAGGACCACAGGGGAGCGAAGAGAAACGACAGAATGGCACAACGTAGTTCTTTGGAGGGGTTTGGCAGAAGTAGCAGAGAAGTATGTAAAAAAAGGAGACATGATCTATGTAGAAGGGAAACTCAAAACAAGATCATGGGAAAAAGATGGGGTTACAAGATATACCACTGAGGTCGTTGGAGACAATATGACCATGCTTGGTGGTGGGTCCAATTCATCTTCCTCAAGTGGTGGAACAACACCTCAAGAAACTACGTATCAACAACCTGCCGCTGAACAACCGCAGGCCGCACCGAGTGCACCAGTTGAAGATCCAACTGATGACCTCCCTTTTTGAACGAAAGAACAACTAATTGGAAACATCGGACGATCCGTTCCCCACACTTTTAATAAGTATAATGGCTGAAATGCCATTTTCATTTTTCTTATTAAACGGAATAGTACTGCTTGTACTTCTTATTCTTTCCGGTCTAATTTCCGGATCTGAAGTGGCTTTTTTTTCACTTACGCATGATCAGATCTCAAATTGTAAAAATTCAAATGATAAAGGAGAAAGACGAATCAGTCGTCTACTTTACGACCCTAAGCGACTATTAGCTACAATTCTGATCGCAAACAACCTGATCAACATTTTCATTGTGACCATTTCAACATTTGCCACCTGGAAAATTGTGGGTCCGCAAGGAAGAGAAGGAGTTGCGATTGCCATCCTAACAGTTACTATTACGACCCTGATCATCTTCTTTGGAGAGATAATACCAAAAGTCTATGCCAACCATAATGGAATAGGTTTTGCCAAAAGAACTTCAGGCCTCTTGATTTTTATGGACAAATTTTTTCGTCCAGCTTCCTGGTTTTTGATGGCTGTAACTGGGCTAATCGAAAAAAGAATGGAAAAGAAAGGATACAACCTTTCTGTGGAAGAAATTAACCAGGCATTGGAAATATCTGTGGAGAAAGAAGCTGTGACAGAAGAAGAGAAGGGAATTTTAAAAGGCATCGTCAACTTCGGAACCCTTTCTGTCAAACAGGTGATGAAGTCCAGAATGGACATTACATCTATTGATATCGAAACAGATTTTCATGAATTAATGAATCAGGTCAACAAAACAGGGTACTCTAGAATACCAGTTTTCAATGAAACGATTGACAAGATTGAGGGGATTCTTTATATAAAAGATTTACTCCCACATCTCGATAATGAAGAAGGATTTGATTGGAGAACACTCTTGAGAGAAGGTTACTTCGTTCCTGAAAGTAAAAAAATAGATGACTTGTTTAAAGATTTCCAGGAAAAGCAGGTGCACATGGCAATTGTCGTTGACGAATACGGTGGTACGTCTGGTTTAATCACCATGGAAGATGTTATCGAGGAAATTGTTGGGGAGATTAATGATGAGTTTGATGATGAAAGTGAAATATCATATCAGAAAGTCGATGACCAGACATTCATTTTTGAAGGGAAAACCTCATTGAATGATTTTTGCAAAATTGTAGATGCTGACAGCTCTGCGTTTGACGAGGTAAAAGGAGAAAGCGAATCATTGGGGGGGTTACTTCTGGAAATAAATTCGGTTTTACCTCATGCTGGAGAAAAAATTAGTTTCGATCGTTTTCTGTTTACAATTGTTGCAGTAGACATGAAAAGAATTAAAAAAGTAAAGGTTTATATCAAATCACAAAAGCAGAACGTTGCTCAGGTCAATAAATGAGGTATATCATTCTTCTTTCCTTTCTTGCTATTTCATGTAGCACAGATTATTTACCTAAACCAAAAGGTTATAACCGTATAGACTTACCAGTCGCTGAGTATCTGGCTTTAGCTGATTCGTTTCCATTTGGTTTTGAGTATTCAAAACATGCAAGAATTCTTAAGGACTCAAGCTGGATCGCTGAACGGTATTGGATCAACCTTTTTTACCCGGAAATGGATGCCAATATTCAGATCACCTATAAGCCCGTGACTGATTCTATAATTCGTGAGTACCTCAGTGATTCCTATCGGTTGACTTCTCAGCACAACGTAAAAGCATATGCCATTGATGAAAGTATTTTGGAACTTCCAAATGGAATGTACGCTTCCTTTACAGAGCTTGAAGGTGAAGTACCTACCCAGGTGCAGTTCCACGTATCAGATAGTGTTGATCATTTTCTAAGAGGAGCATTATATTTTAAGACAGCCACTAAAAATGATTCGCTAGCTCCGGTGATCGATTATCTCAAGAAAGACATCATTCAACTTCTGATGACATTGGAGTGGAGGTGAGCATGCAATCCGGTGTAGACAATTAACCGTTAATAGTAGTCTTTTATTACGTTTGTTGCTCTCTTTTTCAACACAAGAAAACCAACATGTCTCTTACAAAGACACTAATAACTCTCCTTTTCATATGCACTTCCATACATGCATACTCACAGCACAACCTGATCAAATACTACAACGGAGACATTAAGCTAACAAAAGAAGAAAGAGCGGCACTTTGTGAGGAAATAATAGCTACCGAGCCTTCCAATTATTTACTTAGTCTGGCTCATTTCCAACAAGTATCAATTTTAGGGAAGAGCATCAGTAACTCCGATGCATACGAAAAATACGACCATGCATTACACTATCTTCAAAATGCCGATACAACTGACAGCTACTTGCATTATGCAATTCTTGTAAGACAAGGAAATATTTTTTACTACTATGAACTTTATAATGAGGCTACGAAAAAATACAAGGAAGCACTACCTCATTCTTACGCTTTCAGCCGTTCAGAAGGAATTAGCACCAAATACAATGTTGCACTTAGTCTAGCAAATTATGATCTCGACAAAGCTCTAAGTCTTTTTTTCGAGGTTTTAATAGAAGCTAAAGACTGGGACCAAGAGGATCGTCAAGCCAGAATTTTTAATCAAATAGGCATCGTGTTTCAGAATAAAAATGAACTCGATATAGCACTAAAGTATTTCGAAAAAGCTTTGGAAATAGTCACCAGTAATAAAACAAAAGCTAATGTTTTGCACAACTTTGGTCATGTTAGCTATCTAAGGGGTAACTTCCTAAATCAAGAAAAATGGCTCCTTGAAGCGCTCAAAGTGAGTAAGGGACCAGATCGCTTCATTTCCCTCATGGATCTTGGTGAATGTTACATAAAGCTAGGTAGAGACGAAGAAGCCAAGAAAGTACTTGCAGAAGCAGAAGGCTTTTACAATAACCAGCAACTGAGAGAGAGAAACATCAAAGTATTTCAATGGTTGGAAAGTGCATCTGACCTGCCCCTGAAATACAACTATGTTAAAATCCAGCTCGAACAGCACCTCAAAATCAAGGAAACTCAAAATCAATTAAGTAAGCTGATCCAAGCAGAACAAGATGAGCTTCTAAGTCTTTCGAACAACAACCTGAACGAAAAAACGGTTGAAGCAGCTTCTTACAAAACCTGGGCCGTCTCCGGTTTTGCTACAGCATCTTTTCTCCTTGCCTTCTGGGTTTACCAAAAGAAACGAACCAAAAAAGCTTTTGAGAAAAATCAAACAGCTATGAAAATTGCTGAACTCAAAGCGCTAAAATCACAAATCAATCCACACTTTCTCTTCAATGCCCTAAATTCCATCCAATCATTTATTCTAGAGGATAAAAAGAATGTTGCCGAAGATTATCTGGTGAAGTATGGAAAGCTGATGCGAATGATCCTGGATCATTCCAATGAATTGACCGTGCCACTCAATGAAGAACTCGAGTCAATAAACTTATACATGGAGCTTGAAAAGGTCCGGCTAAGAAATGGGTTCGACTTTGATATTCAACTAGAGCAATCCATAGATCCTTATATCACTCAAGTGCCCTCCATGGTGATTCAACCCCTCATTGAAAACGCTATTTGGCATGGCATTTCTCCTATGGGAAAAAAGGGTAAGATCACTTTGAAAGTTACAAGTAAAAATGAGCTAGTCGAAATAACGGTCATTGATAATGGCGTTGGATTTGATACGATGGCCTCCTCAAAAATTGAACATTCATCTAAAGGAGTACAGCTTGTCAAAGAACGTCTTCAGCTACTAACTGACAAAGGGGACGAAAAATCAGCTTTTGAAATTAAGAGTGAAGTTGGTAGTGGTACAACATGCATTATTCGCTTTTCTAATGACCTTAGTTAGGAATTGAAGAATAAAATTCTTTTTCTCAGAAATCAATCACTACTCATCACTTTTCCTACTTGAGTAAATTAGCAATGTGCATTCATTCTTTGACAAATCGATTGAATACCTAAAAGGTGTTGGCCCCCAGCGAGCTGAGTCACTTAACAAAGAACTTAGCATCTTCACTTTTGGAGACCTCCTTCAACACTATCCGTTTCGACATGAGGATAGAAGCAAATTCTACAAAATAGCTGAGTTAAATGCTGAATTACCTTATATACAAATTATCGGTGAATTCAAGTCCTTTGCGACCATAGGAGGTGGAAGAAAATCCCGATTGGTTGGTCGGTTCACCGACGACACTGGAACCATCGAAATTGTTTGGTTCAAAGGTGCTCAGTGGATTAAGAAGAGTTTGTCAGTTGGTGTTCGCTACGTCCTTTTCGGTAAAGCAACAGCTTATGGAGGAAAACTCAACATTGCTCACCCTGAAGTCGAAGTTCAAACTGAAAAAAACACCAAAGGTGGTTATCTGCAACCCATCTATCACACAACAGAGAAGCTAAAAAAGAAAGGAATCGATAGTAAGTTCTTCAGTAAGGTTATGAAAGTGCTTTTAGTTGAAGCCGTAAACCACATACATGAAACTTTGCCAGAAAATCTGATTCAGCAGTTCAAGCTAATCGATAAAAAAACAGCAGTTGTAGCCAACCATTTTCCAAGAAATGCCAATCAGCTAAGTCATGCTCAAAACCGGCTAAAGTTTGAAGAGCTGTTCTTCGTACAGCTTCGATTAATTAAACTCAAAATCGCCAGGACAGAGAAATACAAAGGAGTTCTCCTCAACAAGAGTGATCTTTTGAATAAATACTATGAAGAACATTTACCCTTTGAACTGACTGGAGCTCAGAAGAAAGTGATCAAGGAAATTTATGCAGACATTCGTTCAGGTCAACAGATGAATCGTCTCGTCCAGGGCGATGTGGGAAGTGGAAAAACAATGGTTGCGTTTCTGTCTATGCTTTTAGCCATAGGAAGCGGGTACCAGTGCGCATTCATGGCTCCAACCGAGATTCTTGCCGAGCAACACTTCAAAGGATTACAGGTTCAGGCCAAGCAAATGGGGCTTCATATTGCAAGACTTACTGGTTCGACCCCAGCTTCTGAAAGGAAGCTGATACATGAAGGTTTAATGTCTGGGGTAATCACCATTCTTGTTGGCACACATGCGCTATTGGAGGATAAAGTGAAATTTCAAAATCTGGGTTTGGCCGTCATTGACGAGCAACACCGGTTCGGTGTTGCTCAGCGAGCAAAGCTTTGGACCAAAACAAAAGAAGTATATCCACATGTGTTGGTAATGACTGCCACACCAATTCCAAGAACCCTGGCAATGACTCTCTATGGAGATCTTGATGTTTCGATTATTGATGAATTACCGCCCGGAAGAAAATCGATCAAGACCAAACATTTTCGAGAAAGCAAGCGCTTGGAAATGTTTGGTGTAGTAGAGAAAGAAATTCAGGAAGGACGACAAGCATACATTGTATATCCCCTCATAGAAGAATCTGCTACATTGGATTATAAAGACCTTATGGACGGATTTGAATCCATCAAAAGGCGATTTCCCAAATATCAGATCTCCGTCGTTCATGGACGAATGAAAGCTGAGGATAAAGAATGGGAGATGCAACGCTTTGTGAAAGGAGAAACCAAAATCATGGTGGCTACTACTGTAATAGAAGTCGGTGTGAATGTTCCAAATGCGTCGATCATGGTGATTGAAAATGCCGAGCGTTTTGGCCTTTCGCAGTTGCACCAGCTGAGAGGGCGCGTTGGAAGAGGGGCCGATCAATCATATTGCGTTTTGATGACTGGAGTGAAGCTTAGCACTGAAGCAAAAACACGAATTCAAACGATGGTTGATACTACCGATGGTTTCAAAATAGCTGAAGTTGATTTAAAACTTCGCGGGCCCGGTGATCTTATGGGTACTCGGCAAAGTGGTGCTTTGGATCTATTGGTTTCGGACCTGGTTAAAGATGGTGAAATACTGAAAACTGCTCGAATAGCCGCTCAAGATTTGCTAAAGGAAGACCCCCACCTTGAAAATGACGAACATAAGGTTATCAAACAACATATTGACTCATTCAGTAAGAATGCAGTTAATTGGGGAAGGATTAGTTAGGTAAGTACTTAAACTTTCTCAAACCGTCAAGGCAAAACCTTTTGCTGACTTAACAGACAAGACCTTTCAAAGCAATTCCCGTTTAAGTCAGCAGTAAACGTTGTATCTATGAACAAATTGATATCCATTTTTTTGCTCTTGTCTTTTGTGAAGTTAGCCGGGCAAGCAACGAGCGATCATATTGTTGGGAAAAGAGTCAGTATTCAATCGGAAGTTTTGGGACAAGAAAGAGAATTATTGATTCATCTTCCTGAATCGTATACCAAGACTGATAAACAATATCCTGTGCTTTACCTGCTTGACGGGCAAAGGTGGTTTCTTCAAGGTGTGAGTTACCAGAAGCTTTTTGACGAATATGGATACTCGCCTGAATTTATTGTTGTGGGAATCGCTACCAATGATTCTCCCCGTTTTGGATTTTTTGCAAACTCAGACCGCCTCCTCGACTTCCTCGAACTAGAAGTTATTTCATACATCGATAACAGTTTTCGAACTTCCGAAGAAAAAATTCTATTTGGCTGGCAATTTGGAGGGGCATTTGCTATTCATGCCCTTGCCAAAAAACCTGGACTTTTCAATGCTTCACTTGCTGCCAGCCCTATTCCATTGAATCATCAGATTGAGGAACCACTGAGATCCTTGAGCGAACCTAATGCACTTTTCATTGGCACGAGCAAGAACGAAGATCAGGTAAACACAGGAGTAAATAGATTGGTGGAATTCCTGGAAAAGAAACCTTCTACACAACTCAGATGGCAACACAAAATTTTGGAGATCGAAAAAATTTCATCTTTCGGACATAGGACGACACCCCTAGGGGTCCTTTATCATGGATTACGTTTCTACTATGAAGATTACCCTCTCTTAGAGTTTGATCAGTTGGAAGATTTTACTAACGCCGGAGGGTTCGATTATGTAACTAGTTACTATGATAAAAGAGGAGAGAAATACGGGATATCAAATGAAATTCCGCAAGAAGGAATGTTTTTTCTTGTCAGGCTGGGACTTGATGCTGAGCATTTTCCAACATTTCATCAATTCATGAATTCATTCCTTGAGACAGATTTTCTTGAAAACATAAACATGGGATGGGGCACCAGGTATGCTGAATTTTATCTGGCAAATGACTATCCTGATGGTGCAGAAATGGTCTATGAAATTTTGATGAGAAGATTTCCTGAAAGTGGACGGCCTGTAAACGGACTTGGAGACGTTTTTGCAAAAAGAGGAGATGCAAAAGAAGCAGAGAGATACTATAGAAATGCAATTCAACTTGGAGAGAAAAACTCCGACCGCCGACTTGATATCTACCGCAAAGACCTTGAAGAGCTACTATCCAAAAAAACATCAAAAAACTAGTTGCGGCATACTTGGTAAGAAAAGAAACTGATAACTTACTACTGACAACCAATAACTCCACAAATGAAATCTCAATACGTTAAGCTTTTGAAAAAGCAAATCAGCAAATTAGAAGATGAACATTTCGATTTGGAGGCATGGAAAAGTAGTGCAATTGCGGTGTTGTCACGGGTATTTGGTAAAGGCGATGCCAGGGTTGAACAAATCGATGATCTCAAAATTGACTATAGCAGTTGGGCATTAAGGGATTCGAGTTCGAATTACAAACCTGAAGAGACAGCTAAGCTGAAGGGAAAAGAAATCTTAAATACTGCTGTAGAGGAAATAGAAATCTTCGGGGCTCCTGATAATCATTCTTCTGATGTTCTCGGAAAAGAATTCGCAAAAGAAATTCAAAGCATGAGTGAACCGGAAAGAAAGAAGCATTTTGAAGGGATGAAAAAGGATAAGTTAGTAGAGTTGTTGATGAAACTGACTTCCTGATTGTTTTTGTGCTTCTTTGTGCCCTTTGTGGTTAAATCCTAATGCTTGAAGTGCCTCACTCCTGTAAACACCATTGCCAGCTTATGTTCATCACAATAGTCAATGGATAGTTGATCCTTGACTGAGCCGCCTGGCTGAACAACAGCTGATATTCCAGCTTTTCCTGCTATTTCAACACAATCCGGAAATGGAAAGAATGCATCTGAAGCCATAACAGCTCCGCGCAAATCCAATCCAAAATTGCCAGCCTTGGCAATTGCCTGTTTCAACGCATCTACTCGTGAGGTCTGCCCTACACCACTTGCAAGCATTTGCTTGTCCTTAACAAGAACAATGGTGTTCGACTTGGATTGTTTGCAGACTTTAGCAGCAAAAACAAGATCCTCTACCTCCTCCCTGGTTGGAACTTTCTTGGTCTTAATTTCCAAATTAGAATCGTCTTCAGATTTCAAATCGTAATCCTGAACAATTGTCCCGCCCAACAAACTTTTGTATTGTGTGTTTTCCTTCCATGTTTTCTTCTGTATAAGTAGAATTCTATTTTTTTTCTGCTTAAGAATCTCTAGACAATCATCAGAAAACGATGGAGCAATAAGAATTTCAAAGAAGAGATCATGCATTTCTTCCGCAGCTTCAGCATCTACTTCTTTGTTGGTAACTAGAATTCCTCCAAAAGCCGAAACCGAATCTGCGGCAAAAGCTCTGTGGTAAGCCTCTGTAACAGATTTTCCAGCTGCCACTCCGCA
>JANQST010000338.1 GCA_028279155.1 Cyclobacteriaceae bacterium | reverse complement strand
CCGACAAGGGTATAGACAATACCGACAAGGGTATAGAGGATACCGTCAAGGGTACAGACAATCCCGGCAAGGGTACAAACAATGCCGGCATGGGTACAGACAAGCCAGTCAAGGTTACAGGTATTCCCGGCATGAACTCACCCATAGCCCCTCTCTTATCCCGATAGCTATCGGGAAGGGGAAAGAATTGCAAAGGCAATTCAGGGGTGAGTCCATTAATCACCCACCATACCAATTTTTATTTCTAAAAAACTCCACTTGTTGGTAGTTCAATTCTTAAGTAGCTTAGTTCTGCTTGATTATCAACAACCACAATCAGGTTAATTAATAGACATTTAGACACTACAACCATGAAATACCTTAGCCTTTCCTTCCTATTGTTCCTTTCCACTATTGTTCTTGCACAGGACTTTTCCGCCTTCGAATACCGGCAGCTCGGGCCCTATCGGGGTGGGCGTGTGACAGCTGTGGCAGGCGTAGCCTCAGAACCTGCCACCTTTTATCTTGGCGCCACAGGTGGTGGAGTCTGGAAAACAGAGGATTATGGCACTTCCTGGAAAAACGTTTCCGATGGTTTCTTCTCCACACCCTCAATTGGTGCCCTAGCAGTGGCACAAAATGATCCCAATGTGGTGTACGTGGGAACTGGTTCAGACGGAATCAGAAGTAACGTCATTGAGGGCCGCGGCATGTATAAATCCATTGACGGGGGTGCAAACTGGGAAGCTATAGGTTTGGACAAGGTAGGTCAGATCGGAGCAGTTAGAATTCATCCACTAAATCACAACATCGTGTATGTGGCTGCTGTTGGCAATGCCTTCAAAGCCAATCCCGAGCGAGGTATTTACAAAACCACGAATGGTGGTAAAACCTGGCAAAAAATACTGTTCATCTCCGACAAGGTTGGTTTCTCTGATATCGAATTTTTGCCGTCCAACCCCGAGACATTGTTTGCCTCAGCATGGAAGGTGGAGCGAAAACCGTGGACGATCATTAGCGGTGGTAAACCTGAGGAAGGCGGGATCTATAAGTCCCTGGATGGTGGTGCCACCTGGGAAAGAGCAATGAAAGGGCTGCCAACTTCCCTTATTGGAAAAATCGATGTAGGGGTTACTCCTGCAGATTCGCGAATCGTTTATGCGTTAGTTGAGGCACCGGGAAAAGAAGGTGGACTTTTCAAATCTGTGGATCAGGGAAACTCTTATAAACTAGTATCAAGCGCTAATGTGATTCGGACACGTCCATTTTATTACAACAACATTCGCATTGATCCTAAGAACCCGGATGTCGTGTATGCATTGGCTACAGCTTACACCAAATCGACCGATGGTGGCAAATCATGGACTCGAATGCGCCCCCCACACGGTGATAACCATGACATGTGGATCAATCCAAACAATCCGGACCTATTTATTCAAGCTAACGATGGGGGTGCCAACGTGACCCACAATGGTGGAAAAACATGGTCGACTCAATTCAATCAACCAACAGCTGAGATTTACCAGGTAGAGGTGGATGATCAATATCCCTACTGGGTCTATGGCGGTCAGCAGGACAACTATTCAACGGTAGCAGTACCAACCATGGCTCCTTATAGCATACAAAGAGCGGGCATTGGTTATATCATCAACACAGGAGGTTGCGAGACAGGACCGGCAGTCCCTAAACCTGGCAATCCAAATATTGTTTATTCCAATTGTAAAGGAAGATTCGGGGTTTTCAACAAGGAAACGGGAACAGAAATGCAGTTCTACGTTGGAGCTTCTAACATCTATGGCCACAATCCAAAAGATCTAAAATATCGTTTCCAGCGGGTTTCACCCATTCATGTTTCTCCTCATAATCCGGATGTGGTGTACCACTGCTCCCAGTTTGTGCACAAAACAACCAACGACGGAAAATCTTGGGAAACCATCTCTCCGGATCTTACTGCTTTTGAAGATGACAAGCAGGTAATTTCAGGATCTCCAATCACCCGCGACATAACGGGTGAGGAATTTTATAGTACGATTTATGCGATCCGGGAATCTCCGGTCACAGAAGGTTTGATCTGGGTAGGTGCCAATGATGGACCTGTCCATGTCACGCAAAATGGAGGAGACAGCTGGCAAAACGTTACGCCTTCCAAGTTGCCTTCGGGAGGCCGTGTTGATGCAGTCGAACCTTCTCCACACAATCCCGCCAAGGCCTATGTTAGTGTATTACGATACCAGCTGGGTGATCCTAAGCCATACATTTACAAGACAACCAATTACGGTAAGTCATGGCAATTGATCACCAATGGTATTCCTTCGGATTTCCCTACACGAGTCGTACGAGAAGATCCTGTAAGAGAAGGTCTGTTGTTTGCCGGTACAGAGTATGGTGTGTTCGTTTCCTTCGATGATGGAGCAAACTGGAAACCTTTCCAACAGAACATGCCTGTGACACCAATCACAGACCTGAAAATTCATCGTGGAGACATTGTTATGTCTACCATGGGTCGTGGCTTCTGGATGTTAGACAAGATTGATGCATTGAGACAAAATGATTTTTCCAATATCTCAACTGCTACATTATTTAAACCTTCTGAAACAATTAGGTATCGAGCAAGAGGCCGAAGCTCTACCCCGTCTTACCCAAGCGCTGGTGTATTGGTTGACTATTATCTACCTAAGGGCGGAGTACCTATTCGAATGGAAATCAAGGATGCTGATGGAAATGTAGTGACAACATTTGTTAGTGACACCAGCAAAACCAAATTTACTCCTGAAGTAGTTTCTGATATGAGCACCAATAATGTTCAGTATTTCGTGAACAGGTCGTTGAAGGCAAAAAAAGGACTCAACAGATTCCGGTGGAACATGACCATGACCGGACCATGGCACAAACAAAAAAACAGAAGGTACCAGGGCGGTCCAATGGTCAAGCCGGGCACGTATGAGATCACATTGAACGTGGACGGAAACAGTCTTACCCAAACAGTAGACATCAAAATGGATCCACGCAACAACCCGGATCTTGTAACAGTTGATGATATTAGCAAGCAAGTTGAGCTTCAAACCAAAGTGCGGGATCTATTGAGTGAAGGGCGAAAACTGGAAAACGAACTTTCCAAAAAGAAGAAAAAAGCTTCTAAAGAAGAGAAAGGAGAAATCGAGGCTACGCTCTCCAAACTTAATACGGAGCAAGGGATTTACATGCAACCCATGATCCTGGATCAGATTTCTTACCTGTACTTCATGCTGAATCGGGCAGATCAAATTCCTGGAAAAGACGCATATGATCGCTACGAGGAATTGAAGGGCTTGCTAAGTGAAGCGAAAGGTTCATCTGATTAGATTCATGTTATGAAAGTTATTCCTGTCTTATACCTGCTAGGCTCATTTCAGGGTCTTTTCCTGGCGCTTTCGCTGGCAGGTAAAACTCAAAAGGCAGGAAAGTTCCTGATTGCCTTGTTGGTTATTTCTTCCGGGTACTTCCTTTTTGAATATTTCGTATTTGAAAGATACCTGGATAAGTACCCGCATTTAATTGGTATTTATCTGCCTATGCTATTCCTGGTACCTCCGTTGTTGTATCAAATGGTCCGATACGAGGTGCACCAAACAACCAAACCTGGATGGCCTGAACTATTTCATTTTATACCATTTCTTGCTGCATTCGGAATTATGTTGCCTTACTATCGAATGCCTGCAAGTGAAAAACTTCAAATCCTATTTTCTCACACGGAAGCCCATAGCCTGTACCCCTTCAGTCAAGAGTTGGCTGCCCTCTTATGGTTACTCACTTTCATCTATGTATTAGGAGCAATACGATTGATTAAAAAAGTAGGCGCAAGAAAAAATGAATGGCTGAGAAACTATTGTTATCTCTTTTTGGGACTACTAATGGTATTTCTCATCTCGGAATTTATCGTGATTAATGGCTCGTATCATCATTACACCATCCATGTAAATACGATTGTTACTTTCTCCTTGCTGATTCATTTCGTGGGATACGCAGCACTGAAAGAAACAGGATTTATGAAAGCCCGAGTTCCACAATTCATTTCTGAGAGGCAAAAAATGTTGCTGAAAACTCAACTAGTGCAAATGCTGAAGGAAGAAAAACTCTTTACGGATAGCACATTAAGCAGCAGAAAGTTGTGCGAAAAATTGGGCACCAACAATAAATACCTGTCGGTGGTAGTCAATGAGGAATTTAACTGCAGCATTACTTCTTTGATCAACTCCTACAGAATCGATGAAGCAAAACAAATGCTTCTGAACTCAGAATTCAATCATCTCAATTTCCTTGGAATTGCTATTTCTGTCGGTTTCAATAATAAAAATTCGTTCACAAGAACGTTCAAGCGCCATACAGGAACAACCCCTTCATCCTTTCGAAGATCCATTTAAAAAGAATCCACCATTCATGAATTGGTGCTCTTCGTATAATAGAAGATTACTTTCTTAGTTTCATTTATAAGAAACGATGCAAAGAACTACCCTACTATTAATCATATGCTCCATTTATTTTAATCCAGTAAGAGCACAGGTCCTTGAAGAGGAAATTTCGCTATCACGAACCGCTTACGGTGTGGCTTTTTCTGAAGAGAACAATCTCATCTTTATTGCAGGCAAAGACTCCACCGGATCCATTTGGACGCGTGGCGGGCAATTATTAAGAAAACTTGATGGTCATTCCTCTTCGGTTTCATCTATCTCCTTTTTTGATAAAACTGCAACAATACTCACAGGGTCTTACGATAATTCAGCCATCTTATGGAATTTAGAAGGGAAAATACTTACCCGGCTAGAAGGCCATACCAATGGCGTGATCAACATTGATCAATCTACAGATTGGCTGGCAACAGCAAGCAGAGATAAGACTGCTTCCATATGGAACAGAGAAGGAGAGCTCCTGTATCAGCTTGCGCATACCCAACAGGTAAATGATGTCTTGTTTGTAGAAGAAAAAGGTTGGTTGTTGACTGGCAGTTTTGACAAAACCATCAAGATCTGGGATTTTGAAGGCAACCTGGTTCAGACGCTCTCCGGACATGACTCAGGCATTCGTTCAATCGCAATTTCGACAGCTCGGAAACGTATTCTGGCTGGCCATCGTGATGGAAATATTTCGATACTGGACCTGGAAGGAAACCTGATCAGTGCTTTTAAAGCTCATAGTGGGGAATATTCCATGGTCAACGATCTTCAATTTTTTGCCAGTGATTCTAGGTTTTTCTCTGCAGGAGCTGATGGCTATATCAGGGTCTGGAATTTAGATGGGACGAAGATTCATGAATTCAAAGCTGCCAATGGCGAAAATGCCTACGTGTCAGGGATTTCTTATTTTGATGGATTCATGGTTTCCTCACATGGAGTAGATAATTCTGTGAAAACCTGGGATGTCTCTAATCTGCAATTGGCCAACTTCAGCTGTGATAACAGTAACTACTCCATTCTAGAACAATTGTCAGGTATTTGGTCAGTTAATACCCGAGATTCGAACAGCTCCAGATGAGTATGAAAGTAACTCAGGAGTTGCCACTATTGAGCCGGCGATTGAAGGTTGCGGGATTTCGCTTTCCTATCGGGGAACCTACAAGGGAAATCCATATGCACGAGAAACGATTGTTACTATTAAACAATCTTCCGAGGTTCAAATGGTAGCGATGGACTCCGAACACGGGAGCTTCTTGACATATGATGGATCCCTTTCAGAAGGGGAGATCACACTTTATTGGTACAGAGATCAAGAAAAGAAACGCTTGCAGTCCAAATATGTGATGACCATCGCTGATAGTAGTCAATTTGAGTTCTCTTCGTATTTGTCAACCGATTATGGGGAAAACTGGGCGCTTACACACCAACGAGTATATAGTCGGAAATAAGATTGCTTACCCTTAATCGCGTACCTTTAGGGCATCCGAGTTTTAAAATGTCATAATTCTGATGCCCAGACTGTTAGTCATCATATTTCTATTCTCATTTATTACTACAGCAAACGCTCAGCAGGTGCAGGGTCTGTGTCCAAGAAACCAGCCGGTTATAGTTTATCATCCAAAACTTCATTCCTACTTATTATTCGGTGGCTACTGCTCCGCATCCAAAGCCAGACTTAATGATTTATGGAGCTATTCAAATGGAACATGGACTGAATTGGAAACCGCTCTTGCACCGTCAGCTAGGAGTGGTCACACAATGGTCTATGACAAAAAAGAAGAAAGAGTAATCCTATTTGGTGGTAAGAGCAATGATGGTTCAATGCTCAACGATACCTGGAGTTGGGATGGTGAAGATTGGGCGCTGATATCCAGATCAGGACCTGAAGCACGACAATCTCATCGATTGGTTTTGACTGACCAGGGAATTTTGCTTTTTGGAGGTTCAGGAAAAGACGGTCTTTCTTTAGACGATACATGGTTACTCAAGAAAAATAGCTGGGGGGAAATCGGTGTAACGCAAAGTCCTCCAGCTAGAAGGCAACACACATTAGCATTCGATGAAAAAAGGCAACGAACGATTCTTTTCGGTGGTTTTGATCGAAAGGAAGGTGAGAAAACTGTCTATGGCGACACTTGGGAATTTAATGGAATCAAGTGGGTGCAAGTTGCTGATGATTTAGAAATGGCCAGAGATCATCACGCGATGAGCTACAATCCCGAAAATGGAGTTACCCTTCTTTTTGGAGGATACTACGGCGGATACCTGGGAGATACAAGATCTTGGGATGGAACAGAATGGACGCTAATTGATACAAAGGGTCCGGCTCGAGCAGGAAAACCAGGCATGATGTACGATTCAAACGCGAAAAAAATTGTCCTTTTTGGAGGAGGGAATAGTGAATCTATGCAATTGATGGACTTTTGGACTTTTGAGTCAGACTCAGGAAATTGGAAGCAACAGTAGCCGAATGTCTAGTCCTTACCTTTGAAAGGAATTGAATAGATGTTACTCCTTCCATTGCTGGTTACATTGTCTCGCCAACTCGAGTATAGTAAAAATTTGTTGTCACTTGTAAGGATTGGGCTGTCCTCGTATGAGGTAGTGTTAATTGGCCCCTCCATTAGTTCAGGTTCTGACCAAGAGTCCCCTACCTTTCTACTAAAGTAAATATCATCGCCACCAATCCCTGATTTTCTGATTGAACTCAAGAGCAGTAAATCTCCTGCTTTGTTGACAAATGCCGGCCACTCACCTTCATCAGAATTAATCAAACCTTCGACAAGCCTTATATTTTTGAATTGACCATCCTCGAATTGTGCTGTATAGATGTCCCAGGAACCTGCCCGGTTGGATGAGAAAAAAGTCAATCCTTTCCTATTCATAGTCAAGCAGCATTCAAGTCCTTCAGAGTTTAAGGGAGCCTCCAATACTTCAGGCTCACCCCAATCATCGTTTTCATTGACACTTACTTTCCAGATATTCCACTCTTCACTTAGCCCGTGAACTTTTGGTGCGCGCTTGGATGTGAAAAAAGCAAGATCACCTCCAGGAGACAAAGAGAATCCTGCATCGTAGCCTGAATCAGAAAATGGTAATTTCAAGGGTGACCCCCATTTGCCTTGTTCATAATAGGAAACATAAATGTTCGAGCTATCAAATTGTTGGTCACTTCGAGTAAAGAACAGGGCCCTATTCTCTTCATCCAGATAGCTTATCGCTTCATGGTATTCTGCTGTTGAAATTACTCCCTGACCGACCAGGACCGGTGTTGACGAACTTGTATCAAACAATTGCACTGAAGAATCAGGCACACTCGTGCAAGAGGCAAAAATCAAGAAACTTAGGTATCGGTATTTCAAGTGATTATTTTCTTACCAATTTACAGGATCAGTATCTCGGTAACCACTTGATTAATTAATCTGTCACAAAAAAAGCCCCCGTAGGTACGGAGGCCAAAATCACAGTTATAAATAAAAAGTTACCCAACTAATTACATTCCTCCTTTTTTGAAATCGTCACCTGGTGTTCCTGAAATACATCTTGAAATCACCGGAAACTCATCCGTAATCACGTAGTAGTAATCAAATGTTTCCTCACCAATTGTAATGGGCTGAGCGATTCCATTACACTCATCCAAATCACCGGCTCCTTCAGAATATTCGTAATCATTCGTGTATTTACCATTGTACTCACCACATGGTGCAGATTCCCCATCTCCCGGACGATCTCCTGATTTCAGTACATAACTTGATGTCATTTTCTTAATATTCCCAGCAGCATCAGGTCCAAATTTGTAAAGGATAGGAAATCCATCAGATCCCCAGCCAATCTGTAAAAACTGATCTGGCACATTACCAGAATTAATGTCAGGATTCAGGTCTTCAGCATAATCCATCATATCTCCATGATAGTGAATCAGGCCTGTTCCGGTCATCATGTCTGGCTGAAGATGCGATGTGTTGCAATCAAGTCCAACAGCTGCTCTGTTATTATTTGGTTCAAAAACCCAATCCCAGTTAAACTCGCCGGTACTGGTATTTTCGAAAATAAAAGGTTCAGCAGGAGCAGGATCAATCGGAACGCCATTAAGCGCTATACCCATATCATAAGCTGGTCTGAATTCTTCATCAACAATACTTGTGGAAGAAGCAGCTAAGGTCGGGGTCGCATCTAAACGAAAGGTTTCGGTTGTACTTGTCAACCCATTTGTCACAATGTTTGGCACCTGGTTACCATACATATGATCCGGAACCCGATTGGTGACAATGGTTCTCAACTCTCCTGAAACAGTCTCAGTATAAGAATTGGCAACAGTTGGTGTTGCAATACAAGAAGTATTCTCAAGGTTTATTGAGTTGTCATTCGTACATGTTCCGCCTCCGGTACTTGGTTCATCATCGTCAGTGATGGTAAATGTTGCAGTGTTGTCAGAACTAGGAGTCACATTACTGGTGGCAGAAAGTGTCACTATAATGGTTTCATTCTCCTCATCTTCTGTGTCATCTGTTATGATGATAAACACATTAATTTCCTGGGAGCCATCCTCTATTGTTGCAGATCCACTCAATGCCTGGTAGTCTGTTCCTGCTGTTGCGGTTCCTCCTACTGTGTAGCTTACTGAAACCCCAGCACCTGTATCGTTTACTTTGTCCAATGAAATATTGAAGCCGGTCATTCCATTGGCTTCATTTACTGTCGGATTTGTGACAGTAATAGCTGCCAAAAATCCTTCATCACCGGAACCTGTGTCGTCCTCAGTACAGGAAGTAATGAATAGTGAAAAAACTGCAAGAGTCGTTAGGTAGTATAAGTATCTCATGTGATTTTGTAATGGTTGGTATTTAGATGTCAAAGGTCTTCGAAACCTTTCGCTTTTTCTGAAAAAAATCTCATTAACCGCAAATATTGAAAAAAGGAGTGACGAATTAATTAATTGAGTAATCGATCTAGGGTCGAGCAGCTACATTTCCTTAATTATGATACGATTCTCTTCATTTATGGCACTTGGGTTATTCATCCATTCTTTGACATGCGCCCAGGATTCACAAACAAAATCAACCGCCGACATTTCTTTTCTGAATGGTCAATGGCTCATGAGCATGACCTACTCTCCTGAAACAGACCAACCCCGAATCCTGGAAGGAACAATGGTCTGTGACTGGAACCTGGATAGTACATTCATTAAATGTGAATATGCACTTGCAAGAGAAGGAAAAAAGGATGCATTGAATGATGTTTATTTCAATTACAACCAGATTTCTGGTCAATATGAAAGCATGTGGATGAGCTCCACCTGGCCAGTCAAAGTACTACTACAAGGGAATCTAGAAAATGATGGAGACACACTTCGCTTAACAACAAACGCTGAATTCCCAATTGAGAATAACCTTACGGAATATGTCAGAGACATCCTGGTTATCGCAAAGGGTAGCAATAGCTATTACCGGAAAACATACATAAAAACATCTGCTGAAAAGGACTGGAGGTATCATACTATAGAGCGAGCAGAACGAACCACTGTTGATGAACTGGCTAATAAAGACCAGCTGTCTGGTAAGACCTGGCAGGCGCTTGGCCCCAGCTTGACTGCCACCATCCGGGAAACCAGCCAGATTTACATCAGTGACGTTCTCTCAGCAAGATATGAGATCGACAAAGCAATTATTCAGAATTTTCTGAGATATACTCTCAGCTATACCCAGGATCAGCTAAGTGCTGATAAAGTCATCTATCGCTATCCGCATTACAACCGAGAGGCAGTTGCTCAGGATATCCAAGCCTTGGCGAATGAGGGGTTGATAAAACAAAAAGATTCAACGTTTGCCACCACATCCAGCGGTGATCAAATCCTTACAAGTTATTGGAACCTCCGTGGACTGCAGGTTAGATTTTATGACTACCTATCGGAAGACCAGTTGCAAACCTTATACACGGTCATGAACAAGATTGTGAAAAAAGCACGCAACCTTGGTGGGACTTACCCTAATGAATCCATTCAAGCACGCTACCTAAGTCGAACAAAAACCTTCGAAGATGAGCATTTGGCTGTCAAAGTCAGTGAGCTTTTGAAAGAATATACTGCGTTCATTAATGATATCAGTCACAACAAATACCAGGAATTTCCAAAACAATCTGACAACGAACGATGGCAAGATTTGGAACTATCTGCCATGGCAAGTGAATTGATGAGTGCCACCAGAAATGGCAGAACCTATGATGTGAATCGATGTTATAATCAAAGCTACTGGCGTCAAGGGCAAACTAATTGTGATGTAGCAATTGAAGAATTAATTAACGCAGGTCTGGTAAATAAGGAAGGCGAATCCATTCGGCAAACTCCTTTAGGCGCTGAACTATCTAAAGCTGCTGAAACATTCGCAGACCAGAGAAGATACCAAGCCTGGAGCGATGTGAAAATTGATGAATACCTGGAATTTGTTGACATTATCAATTGGATTCTTGATAATCCAGCTGAATCTTTTGTACCGTATCCAGAGCGACCCAGAAGGCTCATTCAAAGCATTGGATTTTCACCCAACGAGGACACGATGTATTTCTCACTTCCGCACAAAGAATACCTGGAAAGTCGGGGTGTTTCTGTCAATGACATGACTCCAAGGCTTGCCATCTATTATGCTACCAAAACAGCGGAGGGCTGGGGTGAGCCTCAACCGATTGACTTTGGTGATTTCGATGGACACAATGCTTATGAGCCCACACTTACCGCTGATGGGCAAACAATGATATTCAATTCCCCACGCCAATTTGATGGAAGTCCGGTCAAAGATCGGGACCCGAACAATTTGTGGTTTTCTGAAAAGAAAAATGGCAGATGGCAACAGCCAAAGTATCTGCAAAACATCAACTCCAAAGAGCTTGAAGAAAGCTATTCAACCATTACTAAAGATGGAGAATTGATTTATCTACAACAATCCAAGAACGATGACGATGAATCAATCTTTACGTTGCTATCCACCCAGTTTAAAGGAGAAAAGACCAAGAAGGGGAAGCCGATTGGATTAGGATACGCTATCGGAGATCCATGGATTGCACCTGATGGAAGCTACCTCATTTACACAAAATACGATCCTAACGATTGGGTAAATACCTGTGATTTGTACTATTCCTTACGCGATGGAAAGGATTGGAGTGAACCTAGAAAGATGCCAAAGATCAATGGCAAGCGATCTGACTATGCAGTCGCCATCTCCCCGGATGAGCAATGGTTCTATTACAGGAGAAGGGGAAGGTTTTTGAAATTTCCTTTTCAGCCGATTTTGGAGAAGATGAGAGGGATCAGACTCAAATGAATGTTTACCACTGTGTTGATCCCCCCTCTAGCTAATTTCCAAGACCTTTACTCTGTATTGTAAAATCAAAATCGCCTTTAGTTCCAAGTACAAAAGACTCTGAAGCTTGATCAGAAAAAACAACATTCCCGTTTGCTGTATCGGTTGCAGTCGCCTTCACTACCAAATTCCCTTGTTCTAGGGTTCCATCGACTCGATAAAACAAATTATGTCCTCGTGGAACAGAGACCTTGGTTTCCCATGAACCATCAAATTCGATTGTTTCTGTCCCATTCCCATTGGAGTATTCTACTGTTCCGTATACTTTAGCCGAATTGGTTCCACTGAGTTCAATGGAATATACAATCTCTATTTCATTCTCATTTTCAGGTTCCGGATCCTCACTTTTCTCATCGCAAGATTGAGTAAGAATCGAGAATATCACCACCATTAAAATTTGAAAAATAGTTTTAACTGTTTGGTAAAATTTATCAATCATAGTATCCCTTATTTGTTATTTATTGCTAAGAGATTCTATGTCTTTCTAATTGTTAAGAGTAGGTGGTCTACACTTGGTATACGCCTTGTTCTTTTTTTGAAAAAGACCTATCAGGCTTTGGGATGGGCATCGACTCGAGTCTGCTACATATTACGTCTGTACTGGCACTGAGATCCTTCCTACTTCAGGATAGGCGGCGGTACGTTTTTCTTACATGTTACGTCTATATTGGCCGCCTACCTCGAACATGGCGTGTGTAATCTGGCCTAATGAGCAATACTTAGATGCTTCCATCAGCGATTCGAACGTGTTTTCATTATGTAATGCAGTTTCTTGAAGCTTTTTGAGAATTTCGGATGCCTTATATTCGTTTCCTTGGTGCATCTCTTCCAGGTTATGGATCTGCAATTCCTTCTCTTCTTTCGTAGCACGAATCACTTCATCCGGAATTATTGTTGGCGAGCCTTTTGAAGAAAGGAATGTATTGACACCAACAATCGGCAGTTCTCCGGTATGCTTCTTGGTTTCGTAGTAAAGCGACTCTTCCTGGATCTTACCTCGCTGATACATACTTTCCATCGCACCAAGAACACCTCCCCTTTCAGTAATCCGATCAAACTCTACCATTACAGCTTCCTCAACAAGATCTGTCAATTCTTCAGTAATGAAAGATCCTTGCATAGGGTTTTCATTTTTTGCTAAACCAAGCTCTTTGTTGATGATCAACTGAATGGCCATTGCACGTCGGACTGATTCTTCCGTCGGTGTTGTAATTGCTTCATCGTACGCGTTTGTATGCAGTGAATTACAGTTGTCATAAATCGCATACAAAGCCTGAAGTGTGGTTCTGATGTCATTGAAATCAATCTCCTGCGCGTGAAGTGATCGGCCGGAAGTTTGAATATGATATTTCAACTTTTGTGACCGCTCATTCGCCCCATATTTCAACTTCATCGCCTTTGCCCAGATCCTTCTTGCTACTCTGCCAATCACCGCGTATTCAGGGTCTACACCATTTGAAAAGAAGAACGACAAGTTTGGTGCAAAGGCATTTATGTCCATTCCTCTTGAGAGGTAGTATTCTACAAACGTGAATCCATTTGCCAATGTAAAGGCCAACTGCGAGATCGGGTTTGCACCTGCTTCTGCGATGTGATATCCTGAAATTGAAACCGAATAGAAGTTCCGCACATTTTGGTCGATGAAATATTGCTGTACATCTCCCATCAACCTAAGGGAAAACTCCGTGGAGAAAATGCACGTATTTTGTGCCTGATCTTCTTTTAGAATGTCCGCCTGCACTGTGCCTCGCACCGCCGAAAGTGCTTTTGCCTTAAGCTCTTCGTAAATCTTTTTTTCAAGAACCTGATCGCCTGAAACTCCCAGCAGCATTAGCCCCAATCCATCGTTGCCTTCCGGAAGCTCGCCTTCATACGTTGGCCGTTTTACCTTTGCATTTTTGTACAGCGTTGCGATCTTAGCCTCCACTTCCTTTTCTAACCCGTTTTCTTTGATGTACTTCTCGCATTGCTGGTCGATCGCTGCATTCATGAAAAAAGCACACATGGTGGCTGCAGGACCATTGATCGTCATGGAAACCGAAGTGGTTGGATCACATAAATCGAATCCGGAATATAATTTCTTGGCATCATCCAGACAACAGATACTAACGCCAGAATTACCAATTTTTCCGTAAATATCAGGGCGATAGTCAGGATCTTCTCCATACAGCGTTACCGAATCAAAAGCGGTTGACAGTCGAGCAGCTGGAAGGCCTTTGGAAACGTAGTGGAATCGTCTGTTTGTTCGTTCAGGACCACCTTCACCGGCAAACATTCGGGTTGGATCTTCACCTTGACGTTTGAACGGGAAAACCCCAGCCGTATATGGAAATTCACCAGGCACGTTTTCCTGCAGGCTCCATTTCAGGATGTCTCCCCAGGCTTCATACCTTGGTAAGATCACCTTAGGAATTTTTGTATGTGAGAGGGATTCGGTTGTTGTCTCTACCTTAATTTCTTTTCCACGCACCTCATAGATGTATTCTTCTCCTTCGTAGTTGGCACGTTTGGCATCCCATGCCTCTATAATCTTAAGATTGTGCGGATCAAGATCTAATTTCAACTCTTCCTTGGCAGACTCAATGGCTTTGAGGGCTTCTGCTTTATCCTTAAGAACTTCAGCAGATTTTTCAAGCCCGTAAAGCTTCTGCGCAATTTCTTTTTGCTGATCTGCTTTCTCATTGTAGCCTCTAATCGACTCGGTAATCTCCGATAGGTATCGGGTTCGCTTTGGTGGAATAATGAATATCTTCTCACTCATCTCCTCTGAGCTTTGGAATGAAGATTTTAGTTCAGCACCTGTCTTTTCTGAAATCAAATTCATCAATGCCAGGTACAACTGATTCATCCCAGGATCATTGAACTGTGAAGCGATGGTTCCAAAAACAGGTAGGTCTTCCTCTTTTGCATCCCACAATTGGTGATTGCGTTGGTACTGTTTTTTCACATCCCGCAACGCATCCAATGCACCACGCTTGTCAAATTTGTTCAAGGCAATGATGTCGGCGAAATCGAGCATGTCGATTTTTTCAAGCTGGGTTGCCGCTCCGTACTCGGGAGTCATCACGTAAAGCGACGCATCGGAATGATCGGTGATCTCAGTGTCAGACTGACCGATACCTGAAGTTTCCAGGATGATCAGATCAAAACCTGCGGTCTTCACAATGTCTATGGCATCCTGAACATACTTCGAAAGGGCCAGGTTGGATTGTCTTGTAGCCAGTGAACGCATGTAAACACGATCACTGAAAATAGCATTCATGCGAATTCGATCACCAAGTAAGGCTCCACCTGTTTTTCTCTTCGAAGGATCGACCGAAATGACGGCTATATTTTTTTCCTTGAAATCGATAAGAAAACGTCGAACCAACTCATCAACCAACGAAGATTTTCCAGCACCACCTGTTCCTGTAATACCCAATACAGGTGTTTCTTTGGCAAGTTTTCGAACCGCTTCAATTTCTACCTTGTGAACATCCGGATAGTTTTCAGCAGCTGAAATCAAACGTGCAATCGCGCTGTGATCTTGTGGGTTTGCTCGTTTGACCTGCCCGTTTAGGTTTTCTCCTATTGGAAAAT
>JANQST010000323.1 GCA_028279155.1 Cyclobacteriaceae bacterium | reverse complement strand
TGTTTGCATTAGCTCAAAATCCTGACCCTTAATCACTATCCGTTCGGAATTGCCTCCAATTCCCAGCAGTCGTTCGAATGTAGCGCCATTGGATGGCCCGCGACGTTGACCCCTTGCAGCTGCTTGTTGCTGGTCAAGCGCAATATCCAGATCGTCATTATCTTCCGCAATGTTGTTTAGAATACCTCGTACGTCTGACAAGGAGATCGTATCAAGCTCTTTGAAGTCTTCTACCAACTGGACAGTAAGAACTGTTGAGTTTTCAGAAATCTGACTAATAACCTTGTCTACAACTCCTACATTCATCAACTGCTCTTCAATTTTTGCTACTCGAACATCAGCAGAAGCGAGCGTTGAGCCCTGCGGCATGGTAACAAACATGTTCATCTCCTCTGTTTCAACCTCGTTGGAGTTGGCAAAGCTTACAATAAAGCTTAAGCCAATGGTGATGAAGAAAAGAACAAGCCCACCGATGATGGTTGCGGCTGGTTTTCTAAAACAAGCCTTCAGTACAACCAGGTATATCTGGATAATTCTTTGACGGATGGACGCATTTTTGATTAATGGATTTTTAGTCTTGTTTTCGCTTTTGATTACCGAATGGGCGAGCATTGGAATCAGGACAAGAGCAACAATAAGAGAGACAATCAGCGTCGAAATGATGGAAACACCTATGTGTGTTCCAATCATTGTAATTAGAAAATTGGAAGAAAATACAAAAGGAAGAAAGACTGTCACCGTAGTGAGCGTCGCTGCAACCACAGATCGTGTAACTTCTTTGGTTCCTTCAACAACAGCCTCGTCAGCAGACTTTTTATTTACTACATGTCGATAGATGTTTTCAATCACCACCACGCTATTATCAAGCAACATTCCGATGGCCAATGCCATACCGATCAATGTCAGACTGTTGATGGAAATATCGTATGCGTAGAAAAAATTGAATGCGGTGTAGATAGAAATCGGAATTGCTAAGGCAATGCTGAGTATGAATCGAACTCTTCTCAGAAAAATCCATAGAATGAAAATCGCGAGTAGCCCCCCGAAAATTGCCAGATTCTTTATCTGTTCAATGTTTTTCACCATCAGCTCAGCACGATTGGTTTGAACCACAATCTGTGCGTCCATCGGCTCAAGATCTTTGTTGATCAACTCAATGGCTTCCAATACCTTTTCTGAAACAGCAATAAGGTTTGCTTGTGAATCCTTTGACATTCGGATAGAAACAGCATCTTTTCCATTTACACGACTTAAGGTCGTTTGCTCTTTAACTCCGAAAAACACATCCGCAACATCGCTGAGGAGCAATGGTCCTTTTTCTGAGACGACCAGACTTTGTATGTTTTTAATGTTTTTTAATTCTGCAGAAACATTAACAAAGACGTCTTGACCGTTTTGAGTAACACGGCCAGCATACGCGCTTTTGTCGGAATTTTGAGAAAGAATGTTGCTGATTGTTCCAGGGGTGATTCCGTTCGCTTCGCAGATCTCATCGTTCATGATGATCTCTACCGTTTTCTGGCGACCACCAAAAACTTCCACTCCTCCGATTCCATCAACATCATTCAATCGATCGGTGATGTATTGATCCGTGACATTTCTCACACGATCTACTCCACCACCACCCAAGACCTGGACATCCATAAAGGCATTGGTGAATTGTTCCGTATCAATTTTGATGATATTGACATTAAACCCTTCTGGTAAATCTGCTTTTACATTGCTGACTTTTTGTTCAAGCTTGAGGTAGGCATATTTAATGTTGATGTCTTTCTTAAAGGAAATGAAGATTATTCCTTGTTGACTGTCCGCGTTGGCATTGAGCTCTTCTATGCCTTCAAGCGTACTAATTGCGCTTTCCAGGGGAATGATGGCCTGGCTCTCCATGTACCTTGGATCTACCTCAGAAGCTGAATTGATTTGTACGATGAGTACCGGAAATTCAACATTGGGAAAAAGCTCAACTGGCAACTTATTATAGGAGATGTATCCCATAATGGAAAATCCAATGAATAACATTGAAACAAGGACTTTCCTCTTGATGATGGTATGCAGCAAGCCCGTTTTACTCATGAGTCCCTGCAATTCTGTTTTTAAAATTGGTCAGCTTGAGCATTCCTTTTTCTATTGTTTCGTAAAAGCAAGGAATGATCACGAGCGTAAGAATTGTTGAAGTAACCAGTCCACCAATCACGGCGATTGCCATTGGAGATCGGAGGGAGGCACTTTCACCAAACCCCAGCGTTAGTGGAAGTAGAGCCAAAATCGTTGTGAGACTAGTCATGATGATTGGCCTGAAACGCTTTTGACCCGCGTTCAAAATTGCTTCCCTGACATCCATTCCCGCTTGCTTGTTTTTGTTGATACTGTCAACAAGGATGATCGAGTCATTCACTGCAATACCTACCAGCATGATGATGCCGATGAGTGCCATCATGTTTAGAGGCATCCCTAAGATGAAGAAAGCTACGAGGGCTCCAACTCCTGCAAGTGGAATCGTAAGTAGGATTGTAAATGGATGAACCAGCGATTCAAATTGCGAGGCTAGAACCATATACACGAGCAGTACGGAAAGAATCAGTGAAAACGTGAGGTTTCTCATTGCCTCTTGTCGTTTTTGTTCTTGCCCAACTACATTAATCTTGTATTGTGGAGGTACACTCAGTTGTGAAAATTTATTTTGTACGGATTTTACAATTTGATCATAGGGGAGGTCCTGATTAACTCGTGCACTGACTGATACTATTCTACTTTGATTTTTTCTGAAAATAGCATTGGAAATCATTTGGGTACTGATATCTGCAATCTCTCCAAGTCGTAATTCCTTTTGATCTCCTTTGATCTTCATGTTTTCTAATTGGGTAAGAGAAATTTCAGGAATCTTTATCTGGATATCTTGTACTTCCCCTCCGCGCTCGATCGTTCCGGCAGTTTTTCCCTGTAATTGATCTTTGATCTGTCCAAGTACGCTTTCTATTGATAGATTGAATAGACCAGCTCGGTATTTATCCACGTCGATTTGGATTTGAGGAATTCCTTCTTCCATGTTCGATAGTGGTTCGTAGACATTCCCATCCTGGTTCATGATTAAGATCACTGAATCAGCTATTGGTCTGAGGGAATTGATCTCAGAACCTGTGATGTCAACTACCAGCGGCATCTGCTCTTCGCCTAATATGGAATTCAATGCACTCTCATCATTAGAGAATGACACTTTCATCCCGGGGATATTTTCGAAATAGTCGGAAAGAACCTCGGTTATTGTCGCTATCTCAAGTTTTGTCTCTTTATTGAAAATCAACTTAAGACTTGCCTGGTTCTCCTCGTAAACGTTTTCGTTTTCAATTCCCGATTGACTTTGTTCAGGACCAATATGACTATAGATCTTGTCAATTTGTCCTTCAAAAATTTCATTCAATTGTTGCTCAATTTGAGCTACGGTGTTGGTTGTACGTTCTAGCGGTGTCCCATCAGCAAGACTTAAATCGACAGCCACTGCCCTGGTTCCGGACTTAGGCATGTACTCACTTCCGATTACACCTATTAGCTGATAGGAGCCGAGCACAAGCACAAAAGCTGCCAGAATCAAGCCTAATCGATATTGAAGAACGCGATTCAAAAAGTTTCTATAGCCTAGAAATTTCAAGGATTGAGTTTCGGCAATAACCTCCTTTTCTTTTTTGAAAATTCGCGAAAACAACATTGGAATGACGAGAATGGCCACTACCAACGAGGAGAGGAGTGAAAAGGCCACGGTCCAGGCTTGATCTTTAAAGAGTTCGCCTGATGGGCCCTGAAGATATACGATTGGAAGAAACACGATAATCGTAGTTAGCGTAGAGGCAGTGATGGCTCCACTTACTTCACTGGTACCTTTGATCGCTGCATCGAATACACTCAGTCCTTCCTCTCTTTTTCTGAAAATACTTTCTACAACAACAATTGCATTATCAACGAGCATGCCAGCTCCGAGCGCCAAACCTCCCAATGTCATGACATTCAGTGTAAGGTCATTGAAGTACATCAAATTGAAGGTGGCAATGATTGAAATTGGAATAGCGATACTGATAATTATCGTTGTCCCAATCCTTCGTAGAAATAGAAACAAAACAATCATTGCAAATAGCGCTCCGTACAAGCCTGATTCTTTCACCTCATCAATTGCTTGTTGAATAAAGCTTCCTTGATTTTGAATTACTACAAATTCGTAGCCTGGAACAGATTGCTTCAGCCCTTCAAGAACTTCTTCTAATTCGTTGACCGCATTGACGGTGTTGTACTTTGTTTCTTTATAAATAGATAGCCCGAGGCTTCTTTGTTGATTTACACGAACAATGCTGCTTGCCTCTTTGTCTACAACTTTTACTGCCGCAACTTCTTTAAGCAGTACGGGTGTTTGATCCGTTGTTGCGCTTTCGGCATTTGGTTGGTTTTGGGTTTCCTGGTTGGTCAGCTGAGTTTGTTGTGCGGCGTATCCAACCACAAGATCTTCCAGGTCTTCCGAATCGTTGATGATGCCAAGTCCTTTAATGACATATTTTTTCCCAAGCTCTTCTATGAAACCACCGGATACATTTCGATTGTAGTTTTGAATCTTCGTGACTAAATCCTCGACCGTCAAACCGAAAGAAGCGAGAAGGTCAGGATCTGTTTCTATGACAACTTCCTTTTCTTGTTCTCCGGCCAATCTTACTTCAGCGATGCCTGGTAGACGAATCAATTCATTTCTAAAATTTGTCTCCGCAATTTTTCTAAGTGCATCAAAGTCATTGGAAGTTGGATGGTAAATCCCGAGGATCATGATCGGTGTTGCATTTGGATCAAATTGGGAGATCGCAAACTCCTCGATTTCCTCATCCAGAGAGAAATTTGAAAGTGACTTCTGAAGATCGAGAAAAGCTTCGTCCATGTCTTTTCCCCAGTCATAGCGTACAGTAACTCTTCCATATCCAGTCTGGCATATTGAACTTACCTCTACCGCACCATTTTGCCGGCTGGCAATAGATTCAATATTCTCAATAAACTGCTTTTCTACCTCTGAAGGAGGGCGAATTCCAACTTTCAATTCGACAAACAATGTCGGGTTTTTTAGATCTGGGAATAACTCTATTCCCAATCTGTTGAACGATATGGAACCCAGCAAAATAATAGCTAGCACCAACATCAAGATGGAAATAGGGTAGGCTACCGCCAGTGAAACAATCTTCTTCACGTTGAATTGGGGTTAGTTGTGATTACTGAATTACGCTAACTTTTGACTTGTTTCGTAAGGTCTCAAAACCTGCTATGACAAGACGATCATTAATCTTGAGTCCATCAATTACTTCGATGTTGTTTTGATTTTCAAGCCCAGTTTTAATGGATTTTTCTGAAGCGATTCCATTTTCAACAGTAAAAACCACCCGCCCATTCTGTCTTGAAATAATCGTTTCCTTAGGGATCACAATTGTGTTATCTCTCTTTTCCGAAAGTATTGCTGCCTTAATGAACATTCCTGGTCGCAGAAGTAATCGATCGTTGTTTATTTCCAGTACGCTTTGGAAGGTTCGAGATTCCGGATCAATTACAGGTGCGATTTGACTTATTCTTCCTACAAGCGTGTCCCTGGCAATGTTGTAGTTGGTGATATGCACCAATTGATTTTTTTCAACTTCGCTCAAATGTTTTTCAGGAAGCTTGATATCCACAAGTAAGCGATCGAATTTCATAACCTTGAACATATCCTGGGCTTGATCTACTCGAACGCCATTTGTATGGTACGGAAGTTCTACAATCACACCATCGAATGGAGCTCGAACAGACATTTTTTCTTGTTGAATCAACGCATCTTCATAGGAGTATTTTGCATTCACATTTTCAATGGAAGCGTTATTCAGTTCCGTAAGTGTGACGCCACCTTTGTCATATAGAGATTGCTGCTTGTTAAGGTTGTTTTGAGATACTTCAAGATTGAGCTTTTTGCTTTCCAGCTGAAGATTATTCTCGAATTCACGATCCTCCAACTTAATTATCACTTGTCCTTTTTTGACAAAATCACCAAGTGCGAACGACCTGTTTGTTGAAGGATTGGTTTGCAGTTGGTAGGTACCATTAAGCTCAGATTTCATTACCGCCTCTTTTGAAGAATACACTGTTCCAGTAGTTTCAATGTATCGGGAAATGGAACCTTCCTTCAAACTGGTAACTGAAACCGGGATCTTTATGTCTGTTTCGATTGATGAATCGCCATCATCGCAGGAGGAAATGGTGAATAGAATGATTGATGCGATGATCAGGGTTTTATAGTTTTTCATGTTTTTCATGATTTGATTCTTCTAAAAAGTTGGGATTACAGGTTGCTGATTCTCAAAATCATAAAGTGATAGGATCTTAAGATTCAATAGTTCGATTTTATAGTTAATCAATGATGTGGCAAGCGAGTTTTTGTTTTCAGAGAGCTGGTTCTGAAATAGATTCAAATCCATGCTTGTCAAATCACCGTTCTGATATCTCTCCAGGTTTATCTCGTAAGTCAACTCGGCATTTTTCACGTTTTGCTGAGCGATCTCGATTTGTGTCTCAAGATTTTGCAGGCTGCGATACGTTTTCCGAATGTTGATTACAATGTCATTCTGTTGGTTTTGCAGATCAATTTTGGTCATGTCCAGGTTGGCAGTCCCAGCGGCCATTCTGGCTCTTTTTTCACCCCAATCCCACAATGGAATATTGAAGGTCAATGCTACTCTTGGATTGTTCTGAGGTTGTGCATAGATGTCGCCAAAGTTGGGATCGTTCCCGAATACGCCCATAGAGAGTGTAACCGTTCCTTTGAATTCATTAAGAGCGTTGGTTCTAATCAGTTCGAATTCTGATCGTTCGATATCAATCGCTCGTTGCCTAAGCTCCATTCGTTGGTCAAGACCGTGTTGAATCGCCTGATTAATGTCGACTTCTCTTGTTATGAAATTTACGTCTACTTCTACCTTAACCTCTTCAGTAAGGTCCATTCCTAGTAAAAGCTTAAAATCATCAGCAGCATTGTCTAACGTAACCTGACTGTTTTGAAGAGTGGATCGAGATGTGGCCAGGTTCAATTCTGCCTGGTATAATTCTTCTTCAGCTAGTAGATCAGCTTCTACTTTGTTACTGGTTATTTCATAGCTGACCTGTTGGTTTGTGTATTCGTCTTGCGCGATCTCAAGGCTATTCTGTGCCTGATAAAAACTGTAGAATGACTGAGTTACATTTCTCTCCAAGGTTAGCAATTGCATGGAATTGCTCAATTGTGCATTTTCCAGGTTTAACTCAAGCTCTCTCAGCTGCAGTCTCCTTCGATTGTAGGTAAAAATTGGTTGGTCAAGCTGTAAGAATAGGTTGTTACTGTAATTCTTTGTTCGCAGATCCTGCGCTTCACTGAAATTGTTTCTGTATCCCAAGCGGTTATTGAGCGTAAGCGTCGCATCCGTTTGAACAATTGGTT
>JANQST010000314.1 GCA_028279155.1 Cyclobacteriaceae bacterium | reverse complement strand
AGCTTTTGGTAAAGAGATTATAAAGGAACTCATACTTAGACCTATCCTTATTGTAAAACCTATAGGCATAGCTCGCTTTTCTATCCGTCACATTTGCTTCCTTTCCAAAATATTTGATACGAGCGTCATGAAGATCCAATCCTTTCTGAATTAACTCTTCCTTCTTTGCAGGATCTGATTCCTGGTTCGCCAGTTCTCGATAGATTTTGACTCCATTTTGATAAATGGAAACATGTAGATCCGGAGTATTTGTTAGCAACCAACTCAAAGGTTCAATGGTCCCTGCATAATTTTTAGCTTTTAGGGCATCTGTATAGATAACGTTGTTCTCCTTAGCAACGTCTACCTGATCTCCCCAATTCCATCCATTTTGGGCGCTAGTAGTAAATACTACCGCAACGATGAGAATTGAGCCCACTAATGTTTTTTTAGCCTTCCACATAATCTCTAAATTATTAGTCATATTTTCTTTTTATAAACCATCTGTCGTTTATAGTTGCTCCTATAACAATCTGATAGTAGGATTCCTTAATCAATCCATTACTAGTTGTTCCAAGCTGGCCAATTCTTGCGGCCAAATCAATACTTGAAAAGCCTGTTACGGGCAAAGAGGCACCAAAATTAATACCAAAATCATTAATCGTCTGATTATTTACGATGTACGGTATCTCAGTGTAGCTGAATCCAAGGCGATAGGTAGCTCTTTTGAAATAAGAATTCACATTATCATGATCGGGTACCCATCTTCCACCTAAAGCTATTTTTGTCTGATTGTTGAACTCCTGTTCGCTTGTGGAGGAATTACTCCAGGCTTGTGATTCAATCTCAATTCCAACAAGGTATTTATCTACTTTTTGATATGAAACACCAAATCCGATGGTCTTAGGTAAATCAAAGGTTTCTGTTGTGTTGCTAATTTCAGTGGATTCAATAGTCCCTCCAGTGCCAGTGATTCTTCGTAATTCCTGAATGTTTTTTCCATCTAAATCATTCCCATTGGAGTATGTGAGACCAAAAAGCAGATGTGATCTCTCACTGAGATCATATTGATAAGCAGCACCAAGGGAGAGATTGACATCAGCATACGAAGTTTGATTAAGGAATACGACGGTATTACTAAAAACATCGCTGCCACCAATTGATATCTGAGATTCTTTATCAATGGATCCAAATGTGAAATTGAAACGTACGCCCAATTTCAACTTGTCTGTTACACCAAATCCGTGTGCCCAATAAAAGTTGGTCAAGCCACCTTCGCCTTTGTCATTAATGAATTGAAAGATGTCTGTCCCGTCGACAGTACCTTCGGTAAATGTATTGTAGCTGACAGTGCTGAAAGGTAAAATACCAAACGAAGAAGACCACTTACCAGGTTTTATTGGAAAGGCGTAGGCTAAGTATCTTAGCCCTCCGTCAAAATCAGAACCTGAAACATTGTCCCCAGTAAACGTTCTGTTATCCCCCTGCAATCCAACCTGAAAAGAGCTGAACGTATTGTAGACCAGGTTCGCGGGGTTTTGCGTGTTGACATGCCATGGTGTGGGAGCAGCAATTCCGAGTTCACCCATTCCAACATTATTAGGCATACCTTGATGCGCGAGCGTGCCAAGACCCTGAAAAGAATAAATGGACTGGCCGTGAACCAAATGTCCTAAAAAAATAAAACAGGCAAAACCTGCTTTTATAAGTCCCTTCATTGATACTTCCAAATTCGGTAAAGTCCTATCTCCACAATTTTTGAGCCAGCAAAGATGTGAGCTTTTATGCGGGATTCAAAAAAATTGGCATCCCCGCCTGTTAGAATAATGTTAATTGATGCAAAATCTTTACCTATTGTCTCTATTGTACTCTTTATTTCATGGATCATTGCGTTGAATGACCCGGTTAACAAACTCTCCTTTGTCGTTTTGCCATAATCCCCAGCATTAACGCTTTGCCATTCATTGTATATGTCCGGGAGGCTCTTCGTGTAATGTGCCATGGATTGCATCCGCATTTTTAATCCAGGTGAAATGATTCCTCCATGGAAAGTCCCACTGTTATCAATTATATCAAAGGTCATACAGGTGCCCAAATCAATGATTAGATTGTTTTCATCAGGGAACAAATGATGGGCTCCGACAGATAGTGCAATTCGATCTGCACCAAGCGTTTCCGGAGTTTTATAATCAAGTTTAATCGGAAGAGGGGTCTTATGGCTTAGGATAATGTTTTTATTTTCAGGGAATAAATTTCCCAATTCAACGTGATTTTTTCTTACAGAGGAAATGATAACGGGCGATCTGTGATAATATTCCTTGAGCAAATTGATCTCATCCCATGTTTTGCGATTTTGGATTTCACCATCAATTACTTCAGCACTTTTTATAACAGAGCTACCCGAATCCACAAGTATTACTTCTATCTTTTCGGACATAGAAGGCAAAGGAAATGAAATCGAATTATAAAGTCATCGGTGTTATGGCAGGTTCATCCATGGATGGCTTGGATGTTGCAGAAGTTACCTTTTCAAAAAATGGTTCTTGGACATTTGAATTACTTAGAAGTATGTCCTATCCGTATGATAAGGGAATCACTGACCAACTGGTCAAGGCCGTTGGTCTTGACCTTGACGAGCAAAAAAGGATTGACCTCTTATTTGGAGATTGGATTGCAGGAAGGTTGATAGACTTTGGAATCGATGATGTTGATCTTATTGCAGTTCATGGTCACACAATCGTTCACAAGCCGGAGGAAGGTATTACGTGGCAGCTAGGGAAAGGAAGTGTGATAGCAGAAAAGACTGGCTCACCTGTCGCGACTGACTTTCGTTCACTTGATGTAGATCTTGGGGGACAAGGAGCTCCTTTGGTTCCTGTTGGAGATTTTCAACTCTTTTCTTCATTTGATGCCTGCCTTAACCTTGGTGGAATTGCTAATGCTTCTATCAGGAAAAATGAAATCGCATGGGACATTTGTCCTTGCAATCAGGTACTGAACTATTTTGCCAATAAACTAGGAAAAGCATTCGACGAAAATGGAGATTTGGCAAGAAATGGTGAAAGTGATCCAAAATGGAAGAAGCTCATTTTG
>JANQST010000289.1 GCA_028279155.1 Cyclobacteriaceae bacterium | reverse complement strand
TCGGAGTGATAAAGAAATATCAATCATTTTTCCCAAGCAATGACAGTCTCATTTTAGCACATCGACTCAGCTTCTCTGAACAACATGCACCTGAGAAATTACCAGACCTATTGCAAACGTATATCGAAACCTATTCCGACAATCGGAAAGATGCCTTGCTCCATGCGGCAGATCTCTTGATTGAAAAACATTACGATCCTGAAGTTCTTCAAATCGCAATCAAATGGGCCAAACAGTCACTTCGGATAGAAGAATCGGCAGAAGCTAATACCGCGCTGGCTCTGGCATACGAAAAGTTAGGTGAGTTTCAATCTGCTAACGCATATATCATTCTTGCGCTCCAGGAAACGGATGAGACAAGGTTACCTATAGTGGAAGAACACTTGAAGCGCATAAGTCAGAAGCTTGTGATTGATGCTCAAGGTGATGGGGTGAATGTAGCAAATCCAAAACTCTCAGATGATGGACGTTTTACCCTAGGAGCCGGGACGAAACGGTTGATGTACGGTTACCCAATTCCAACTTCAACATCACATTTTGTGGTGAAGATCAATGGCAAGCTGGCTACCAATAGTCCGAGCCTTGCTACAAAGGGACCCAAACATTTGACTGGCAGGCTGGACTATGAAGGAAAAGCCATGACACCATTTATCAGCATTTCCTTCGAATTTCAAAAAGTCAAAATCACTCAGAAGTTGGTGCCTGTTGACAAAAATTTTCAACCCATCTCCAAAGGCTATGCCCAATACTACAGGGTAAGCTATCAGTTTGAGAATTTGGAGCGCACTCCTAAAAGAATAGGATTAGGGATCTTATTCGACACCATGATTGACGATAATGATCATTGTGTAATAGCTGCAGATGGGAAAGTCGTACAAACCGAATATGGTTTTGCTGGCTATGGAATTCCAAAGGAACTCTTGTTTTATCGTACTGCAGGTGATACCTCGGACATGATGGGAGCAGCAGTGATCCGTGGAAATGGAGCAACTATGCCTGATAAAATGGTCATAGGAAGATGGCCAGTTTTACATGAAACAACGTGGCAATTGAGACCTGAAAAGGTACGATACGGTGACAGTGCCTATTTTTTGCAATGGGAAAACAGAAGGCTCAATGCCAACGCTACTCAAGAATTCATAACCTATTACGGACTGCCTGCCCACAAGACTCCTGAGCTTCGATTGATTATTGAAGATCATAACTTGTTGACAATCAAGGAAAATGTTTATTTCATTACAGGAAAAGATGATGTGGATTTGAATGCCAAGATGAAGATTACAAGCATCCTGGATAATGAGGACATTGTCATTACTGGTGTGTTGCTGAATGGCTTTGCAGATGTAACTGGAAACGAGAACCTAAACTTTGATCTTAGCAAACGTAGAATCAAGAATGTAGGTAAACTGTTTAAGGCCTACGAAATACCATACGTCCCCAAGCCATACGGTATCGAACTTTCAGAGAAAAGTGATCTTAACTCCACCTATGGGAATGTGTGGGATCGGCGTGTCGAAATCATTGTTTATTATAAAATAAAAGAGAAGGAGGAGCTAAGCAACTAGCTACCTTTCACCACTGGTAAATCTCCTGGTTGACCCCATTCACTCCAGGAGCCATCGTAAACTGATAAATCGTTAAAACCAGCAATATCCGCTGCAAGTGCAATGATGCAAGCAGTGAGTCCTGATCCACATGAGAAGGTGAGTTGCTGATTTGCAATTCCCATTTCCTCAAACTGTTGCCGAAGCTTTTCTTTGCAAAGCATTTCATTTCCTTCGACAACATCAGGAAAGGGTAGGCTTATTGATCCTGGGATATGACCACCTCTTAACCCTTCTCGAGGTTCTGGTTCGTTGCCTTCAAATCTTCCCCTCGAACGAGCATCAAGAACGAGATTATTTGGGTTGTCTATGTTTTTCAAAACGTCTTCTGAATGCTTGAAAAACCCAGTAACAGGATGGGCTTCAAAATCCCCTTCATCATGATGAAGTGCTGCCTTGGTTTCGGTCGGTTGCCCTACCTCAACCCATTCTGGCAAGCCTCCATCAAGGACTGAAATTTCATCATGACCCATCGCTCGAAACATCCACCATGCTCGAGGGCTTGAGTACACCCCAAGATTGTCATAAACAACAATTTTGCTGTGCTTGTTGATTCCTAATTTTTTGGCTTCTCTCTCAAAGTCAGCTCTAGACGGCATCATGTGCGGAAGGTCAAAACTTGTATCAGAGAATGCGTGATCGATATCAAAAAATCGAGCGCCTGGAATACGAATATTTGCGTATGGATTGTCTTCAGCTTTCGTCATGGGCTTTGGAAGACTTGCATCAAGAATGATCAAATTTTGACTGCCCAGGTTTTTAACCAGCCAGTTAATTGAAATTGTTGGTTTAGGAAGGTCCATGAATTATGAATTTAGATTGCTTCCGTAAACCAACAAATAATTTAGTCCACCCTCAATGTCTCAGCAGGATTTTTTCGGGAATTTGTCCACACTTGAGATATGATAGAAGCTAGCGCAATGATTCCAATAATTAGAATTGCCGGGATAGCGTTAATCAAACCCAGTGGTGCATGATATGCTATTTCATTCACCCACAATCCATTGATCCAAATGGCTAGGGGTGCTGCAATCAACACTGTAAGGACGATCATAAGAAGAAATCCTTTTGACATGGTTAGGGTTAGCTCTTTGAAGCTGGCCCCAAGGACTTTTCGGATTCCAATTTCTTTAACCTTTGTTTTGAGTTGAAAAGTAACCATCCCAAGAAATCCAAGGCTCGTAATCGCAACGGCTACCAATGCAACATAACTCAATATTCCACCGAGATCATAAAAGAATTGATAAAACTGATCAAGTTCAGCTTCAAGAAAACCACCACGGTACTCTCTGGAAGGATCAAATGAATTCCACTTTTCTTCAAAATCCTTTTTGGCTCTTAGTCCATTTCCTTCTGTTAGACGGAAGTAAGCCAACGCATAGTCTTCAGGGATTATCCTTAAACCCAATGGCCGAATCGATTTCATAAATGGTTCCCAATGATAATCCTTGAGAACACCAGTCACTGTCAAACCAACTGAATCGATGGTGATAATTTCACCAATAGCTTGAGAAGATGACTCAAAGCCAAAAAGCTCAATGGCTCGTTCATTTAGTATAATGAACTTTTCATTTTGAGTTGAAGTATTTTTTGGAAAATCAGAACCAGCAATTAGTTCGAGTCCCATGACCTCAATGTAGTTGGGGTCTACCGAGAAATGATAAAGTGTTTGCGGTTCCTGATCTGGATTCCAGCTTGCATCAGCTCCCTGACTTCTTCCGACGGCCGGATGGTGAGATGTGAACGCAACCTCATTTACCCCAGATATTGAGGAAAATTCTTCTTTTACAATCTCAGGATCATGGCCTTGCAGTTCGACAAAAAAGACTTTTTCTTCATCAAATCCGAAGTTGGAGTTGACAAGAAAGTTGGCTTGTTCACGAATAACTAAAATGCTGACGAGCATCAAAATTGATAATGCGAACTGTATACTTAGTAGTGTTCTTTTTCCAGTGAGTAATGACAGGATTGATTTTTTCCTATTCTTTATTCCAATAACTGAACCTTTCAATGATCGAACAACATCAATTTTAGAGATAAATTGGGAAGGCCCTATGCCAGTAAGGAGGCCAAGTAAAACGGTGAAACTAAAAAAGTATAAATATGCGGTCCAGGAATCTTCAAGCGTTATCCCGATCTGGCTGAATATCCATATTTCATTGAAAGATTTTATAAGAAATTGGTACAAGATGATGGCTATAAAGAGCGAAATAACAGCGAAGATTACTGATTCCACAAGGAATTGAAGTATGATCTGTTGTCGTCGTGCCCCATTCACTTTTCTAATCCCTATTTCCTTCGTTCGGCTAAGAGCTTTGGCGATAGATAAATTAGTGTAATTGATTGTGGCAGTTACGATAACCACCAGACCTAGAAGCCCAAAAAATACTAAGAGGAACTTAGGGAGACTGAAAGAGATTTCATTGCTCATTATTCTTCCGGGAACAATTTCATTGATTGCCTGCAGTTCAAAAGTGTACCCAGGATGATCATCATCCAATTCAATGTTTCGTTCGGTAATCTCGGTAATGACTTGTTCTGCTTCTGCACGCGATTGAGTGCTTGAAAGAACCAGGTAGTTGTAATTAGACCAAATGTTTCCCCATTGTCTGTATCTATTACTAACAACACTTTTTTCCTCCAAAACCGGTAGTGTGGCCATGGAAGCCAGGGCTTCGAATTTAATATGAGAGTTCCCAGGAGGGTCTTTTACCACTCCGGCTATTTTGTAACTTCCGTGATCTTCAAAATCTACTGTTTGTCCTACAGCACTTTGATTTGGAAAAAGCTTCTGTGCTATTGTTTCACTAAGAAGTAGATTGAAAGGCTCACTCAATCCATTTGCTGAACCTTCCAGTAGTTCAAATCCAAAAACATCAAAAAAGTTGTCATCGGCATAAAGAGAACTAAGTTCAAGAACCTTATGTGGAGATCTTATTTCACCCCTGAACTGATGATTGAGATTGGTGATGTGTTCGACAAAGGCGTATTTATTCTCAAGTTGATCTCTAATTAACAATGGGGAGGTGGCATAAACATCATCAAAAGGACCATCCTGACCTTTTAAATAAGTGATGACCCGGTAGGTACGACTTCCATTGGGATGAAATTTATCATATTGGAAATGATCATAGACCAATAAGATCAATACCATGCATACAGACATGCTTAGCGAAAGTCCGACAATGTTTATAGCTGCGAAGAACTTATGTTTTTTGATATTTCTCAGCGCAATTAGAATGTAGTTTTTAAGCATTATTGATTTTCGATTTGATGTTGATATGACAGAGTGTTATGTAAAAGATGTTGCATTTGAGAGATAGTTGTATGTACTTCTAAAAAAAATTTGATATATCAACTTAATTTCTTCCGATGAGGGTTTTCCAGGACTTAAGTTGTTTTCTAATTACCTGACTGACCTAGACATGAAGTTTATTAATGAAAACTTAAACCTTTTGATTAATGAAACTTCAAACACTATTAGTACTTCTCTTATTGATGGTATCATGTGGAGATGGTGGTAATCCTTCTCCCGATGAGCCTATGCTAACAGCACCTACATCGTTGGATGTCCGCGATGTTTCCAACCAAGGAAATAGCAGTGATCTCGAATTAAGTTTTGCCAAACCCTCAGATCTGAGCCTGGTAGATGAGTTCAGAGTGTTTATCGTTAAGGCTGGTGATGCCGGATCGTTTGATTCCTTATCAGCTCTTTCCTCGACCTCATATGTTGAACTTGGAATCACTGTTTCTGAAAGCCAGGTGTCCTTTGACTCAGAGCTATTGGATATTGACGAAGAACCTATTCTTGAGAATGTAGACTACAATGCATTTGTGCTGGCTGTGGGTATCGAAGATCTGGGTGGTGCTTTATCAGCTGCTTCTAACACGATCCGGCTTGAGCAAAAGAGTGCGGTTAGAACATTGACTGCTTCTTTTGATGCTGGCTCGGGTGGAATGGATGTTGATGCCGAAGGAAACATTTATATGGGGGATTTTGGAGCAGCTTTGGGTAGTGCCCCTGGAACCAGGGTTTACAAGATAACTCCTGAAGGCCAGGTATCTGTTTTTGCTTCCGGGTTAGTAGGAGCTTCGGGCAACGATTTTGATAATGAGGGAAACCTCTATCAATCAAGTATCCAAGGTGGGATTGTAAGTAAGATCACCCCGGATGGCGTTGTATCTACCTTTGCTTCGGGGTTTTCAGGACCGGTCGGGATAGCTTTTGATGGTGAATCAAACTTCTATGTGTGCAATTGTTCTAATCATACAATTAGCAAAGTAGACATGGATGGCAATGTCTCTCTTTTTTCTGCTAGTGGCCTACTGGCTTGTCCTAATGGAATTGATATTGATGAAAATGGAAACCTGTACATAGCTAATTTCAATAGCGGAACAATCGTAAAAATCACACCAGAAGGAACGGCAAGCTCATTTGCTGTAATATCAGGTAATAACATGGGACACCTGTTGATAGGAGGTGAATTTATCTATGTTATAGCCAGGGGAAATAATGCCATTTATCGAGTCAACTTTCAAGGACAGGCCTCACTTTTTGCCGGAACAGGTATTCGAGGCTTAGCCAATGGCAGCCTGGATCAGGCAACGTTTTCACTTCCTAACGACATGGCTTTTAGCCCTGATGGGACGAAAATCTACATCAACGATGTGGCCAGTTTTGACGCAGCATCAACGGGTATTATCAGCCCGGTGGTAATCAGGGAAATAGATTTAAAATAACTAAACCCAACATAAATGAGAATAACGAAAACCGTTTGGCTAACGGCATTGATAGTAATGCTGTTAGCTTCATTCCTTACAAACTGCTCAGGAGATGATCCCGAAACTCCTGGAAATGTAGATGCACCAGCTGTGCAAGGTGTATCTATTGATGACATTACAAATAATGGTAATGGTTCTGATATAGAAGTTTCTTTCTCCAAAGTAGACGATGAAACTCTGTTAGAAGAATACAGAATATTTGTTGTAAGAAGCGATGCAGCGTCCTCCTTTGACCTTGCTGCGGCTGAAAGTAGTGGAAGTGATGCTTATACCTCGGTTCCAGTTGATGGTCAGGACAAGAAAATCACACTTGGAGCGACTGCAAAGGATAGTGGTGGTCGGTTAATTGAAGAATCGGTTGATTACTTGGTATTTGTACTTTCTGTAGCAGATGGAGTAAATGCAACAAACAATGCGCTTTCTTCTTCTTCAAATCAAATTTCATTAAGGCAAACTACCGTAAAGATCACCTACATTGGAAATGATGGTGTTTATATCTCAGATGGTGAAAAAGCAGTGATCATCGATGCATTGCCAGGCAACCTGGATGGTTGGGTGCCTGTCGCTGATGGAGTCCGAATAGCTTTGGAAAGAGGAGATAGTCCATTTGGTAATGTGAAGGCATGCATGGTAACACATGCGCATGGTGATCACTACAGTACAAGTTCTGTCAATGGGTTTTTGATCAGCAATCCATCATCCATATTTCTGGGAACTCCACAGGTGGTGAACAGCGGAATTTCTGGAGGTGCTGGTCAGATTCAATCCCTTAGCCTTGATCTTGATTCCGAAGAAGAAGTCATTGCCGATGGAATATCCATTCGTGTTATTAGAATAAGACATTTCAATCCGCAAAGTGGACAGGATTTTTCTTCAACAACTGAAAATTACGCTTACCTGTTAGAATTAGGCGGTAAAAAGATCCTCCATACTGGTGATGGAGATATGTCGGTAGCAAACTTTGAAAACCTTGGGCTCAAGGATCAGGGAATCGATGCGGTGCTAATTCCAACTTTCCATTTTGGCAATCAATTACAGACAAGCAAGCGGGATGCATTACTTGAACATATTGATCCGACATACATAATTGGCTTGCACCTTGAGTCTGCAACGCCAGCTTCGGATGTTACTGCTATCTATCCTGATGCCATCGTATTTAATCAATCATTGCAATTCATCCGGTTGTAGTTGAAAGGTTGTTAGCGTGCAATTGCTTATTCATTGTTAACTGATGTGCTCTTTATCAAAAAAAAGACCTAAATTAATTGCTTGTTTAACCTAATCGAATAATCATGTCAAGCAGCAACTATGCAAGTTTTGGAGTCAGATGGGTGGCTCACATCATTGATTTTATCATTATTTATGTTGTTAATCTTTTTGTAATTGTACCTCTTATGGGCGCAGTTGGATTTGGTATAGCCTCATCCAACGATTTTGACCTTGAATCAATGACAGAAGGAGACATTATGGCATCCGCGATGGCTCTTATGTCGGCTTTGGTAGTTGGAAGTGCGATCGCATATGTAATAAGAATTATTTACGGAGCTGCATTTGAATCCAGTAAGCATCAAGCTACACTTGGAAAAATGGCGATGGGAATCAAAGTCACAGACACCAATGGCGGACGATTAACGTTCGTGAAAGCGCTTTTGAGAGCAATTGGTAAGATCATTTCCGGAATGCTGATCTTCATCGGATACATCATGGCAGCATTCACAGAGAAGAAGCAAGCACTTCATGATATGATTGCCAGCTCACTGGTAGTCAAGAAATAATACATATGATGAGAATAAAAGAAACCCTCAAATGAGGGTTTTTTTGTGCCTTAAAACTCCTGGTTAGCGATGTGTTCATAGTCAGCAATGATCGTATACAAGAATTTCACATCGGGAAGTTCTGTTTCTATTTGAAATTTCTCTTTCAACTTTTCCGCCAGGCTTGATACACCTTCTTTATTGAACCCCTGCTTTCTCATTTCCAACGCCTTCTTCATGAGTTCAATCTGCTTATCATTCAATTGCTTCACGATGGGAAATGTAACTACATGGTTTGGCTGTGCAGGACTTTTCAAAACATTGCCTACGTCAACACTTGCAACTTTTATGACGATGGTACCAGCCGCTAAATCACCAATTCTTTGTCCGTTCTCAGTTACAATGATAGAGATGACACTTACACCTCCATACAAAACATAAATATCAATCAGTCGGAAAAGCCAGCGAAGCAAATAGCTACCCACAGTAGGAGTAGTGCCATCAAGTTTGACTACTTTGATATTCATTGCTCGCTTACCCAGTGATTGGCCATTTCCAAGGTATTCAAACAAAAACGAGTAGAACATGAAAGGGATTACCATAATTATGAGCATCCATGACTCCAGGTTAACATTTGCAATAGCGATTGAAAAAGCGATTAAAATAAAGGAGATGATGATAGCATCGATAAAGAATGCAAGAATCCGCTCGCCAAGGCTGGCAAGTTCAAGGTCAATTTCTATATTTTGATTGGTAACGAATTTTGACATGTTTTAAACACAATCAATTTTCATCGCAAGCTTATACAAACCGCAATTAATAATTAACATATTTGCTGAATACACTTTTGTTAGCCAATGAAGCAATCGGTATTCGTCAAGCTTAATAAAGAAAAATGGGAGGAGTATGAAAAAACGCTGGGAAGTAATAGTCCTTCTGCAGACGACCTTTCTAAGATATACGTGCATTTGACAGAAGATCTTGCTTTCTCTAAAGCCAAATACCCTAAAACTTCATTGACGGTCTACCTCAATGAACTTTCACTGAAAGTCCATAATCTCATTTATAGAAATAAGCCAGAAGGAAAAGGAAGATTCATAAAGTTCTGGAAAAGCGAAGTACCACTTGAAATGCGCAAGTCCAAAATGCCCATGATGTATTCTTTCTTGATCATGGCGATAGGCGTTCTAATTGGCGCTATCTCAACGGCGAATGATGAAACGTTCGCGCGACTAATATTGGGTGATGCTTACGTTGATATGACCATTCAAAACATCAAAGATGGAAACCCGATGGGCGTGTATGGAAGTAGCGATGAATGGTACATGTTTTTTGCTATTACCTCAAACAACATCCGAGTATCATTCCTGGCATTTGTTGCTGGGATTTTGACCTCTTTTGGAACAGGGTTCATCCTGTTCAGAAATGGAATCATGTTGGGTGCATTTCATTATTTCTTTGCCCAATATGGTCTATTTGATGAAACTATTTTGACCATTTGGGTGCATGGGACCATAGAGATTTCAGCAATTATTATAGCAGGAGGTGCTGGCATTCGAATGGGAAATGCGTTGCTATTTCCCGGAACCTATCCGCGAGGCTATTCTTTTCGTCAGGGCGCAAAAAGTGGATTGAAAATAGTAATGGGTCTTTTCCCTTTTTTCATCCTTGCAGGATTCATTGAGTCATTTCTAACCAGGTACACTGAATGGCCATTAGCTGCCAAGCTTTTTATTATCTTAGGTTCACTTTTCTTTATCATATATTACTTCATTTACCTACCAATCAAAACGCACGATGGAAACACCAAAAATTGAATTTTATAAGCTTAGGGATTTTGGAAGGAAGCTCAATGCGACCATTGAATTTTTGAGAGAAAATTTCAAAGGATTGTTTTTGTGTTTGCTGTTGATTGGTGGCCCTGCTGCATTGTTATTGAGCATTGTATTTAAAAATGTAATGTCTTCATTTTTCTCCTTTGGATTCGAGACTGGGTCGGGGGCACCACCTGATTTGGTCAACTTTTTTTCACTACTAGGAGGGAATTACTTTTTAATGATGTTGGTCAGTTGGCTCACGATCAACCTCATCATTAGTGTCACTTTTTCCTACATGAAATTGTACAACGAGGGAGTTGCAAAAGAGACCAGTGTTGGTGAGGTTCTTCGACTGGCATTGTCTAAATATGGAGGACTGCTGGTGCTGAGTTTCATTACGTCATTGATCACCATCGTTGGTATGTTCTTTTTTCTTCTTCCTGGGATCTATTTGGGAGTCACCTTATCGATCGCATATCCGATTTTCATGTTCGAAAAAGGCGGAGTAGGCAACGCTTTTAGTCGGTCGTTTTCCCTCATAAGAGAAAAATGGTGGAGTACGTTCGGCCTTCTTTTTGTATCGTATCTCATTGCCTATGTCGTACAAATGGTTTTTTCAATTCCGTTTATCGTCGTTTATGTAATGGAAATGTTTTCCATGGTTGAAGAACTGGAATCAAGTTCCGGAGATCCTACTGCCATAATGCAAATGTTTTCTTCTGGCTATATGACCTTCGCCATGGCGGTTTCGATGGTGGGTACTTACATGACCTATTCAATCCCGCTCATCGCCTTGGGTTATCAGTATTCTAACTTGGTTGAGCGGTCCGAAGGAAGGGGCTTGATGAATGAAATCAAAGACTTTGATAGCGAGTAAGAAACTTATCTTAACTGTAGTCTTATTCTTTTTGTCTTCCTTAATAATAGGAGGAGATCAGAATGGGTCAGTACGACAGTTAGACGAAACTGAAATGTCAAGCTATGCGGCAGATACTGATTTCAATTATATGAATATGAGGATCGAACCTCCATCAATCTGGCAACGATTGAAGTGGTGGTTTGGCGCATTAATTGCTAGCATATTCGACAATCCAAATACCCCATGGTTGGCAAATTCACTCTTTTACGTCATTTTGGTTTTGGTTCTTGGGCTTGCCATTTATTACATCGTTCGATTAAGATATGGAGGTGGACTTTCTCCGGATTCTAAATATTTTACTTCTCATGGTGCTCGAATTGTTGATGGTGCTGAAAAGCTGGACTATGATAGTTTGATCAATACTGCTTTGGATGAGAAGCAATACAAACTTGCTATTAGGTACCTATATCTCAAGACATTGACTTTTCTTCATGCCAAGGACGTCATCGCCTTTCGTGAATGGAAGTCTCCCTATGACTATGAAAAAGAGTTGGATAAAAGCATCGTTCCAGCCTATCGTTCTTTAACCGGACTTTTTGAACATGCCTGGTATGGAGAGTTTAATGTAGGAAATGATGAATATTCCGAAGGAAAAAAATTGGCCATTACCATTGAGGAGGAGCTAAAATGAAAAAGGACAGAATTTTCATTTATGTATTCGTCGGGCTATTTCTTACCTATGTTGTCCTGGATTTTCTGGCTCCAAAGCCAGTTAATTGGACAGTCACCTATAACTCCACAGATAAAAATCCATTTGGTGCATACATTTTGAATGAGAGATCTTCTGATCTGTTTGAAAATGGGTTAAAACTATCACGACTCACCTTGTCCGAGTTGTCAGATGATGAGAAAAACATCCTGATACTTGCTGATCAAGTGGATATCCAGGGAACCGATTTAAACAATCTTTGGAATATGCTGGAGAAAGGCGGTAATATTCTGATTGGTGCAGCTTCTTTCAATGATCGACTTAAGGATACACTTGAATTTGATTCTCACTTCGAATACCATTTTTTGAATCAAAGCATTTTTGAGGCCCCTGAAACAACCATAACTCTATTTGATTCTGCAAAGTACACATATCCATCAAACCTCGTATCTAATTATTTTGAGATTGAAGACTCGGATGAATGGGAGGTACTTGCATCAATAACTGAGGGTCCGATTGCAATAACCAAAAAAATCAAGGAAGGACGTGTGATCTTTGTTTCAACTCCTGGAGTTTTCACAAATTTTGGCTTGCTCTTCAATAACAATTACCAGGCTGCCGCGGCATTACTATCTCAATTACCATCCTCAAATGTGAACTACACGATGTTCTATCATTCTGGGAAAGGCGAACCCCAGACGCCGCTTAGGTATTTCCTAAGAGTAGACCCTTTAAGATGGTCACTTTACCTTGGACTGTTCTTGATTGTTTTGTTTCTGGTCATTTCTTCAAGGAGAAATCAACGAGCAATTCCGGTTATAACTCCACCGCAGAATGCAACAGTTAAGTATCTTAATTGTCATTGGTTGCCCACTATACAGCAACCGTTGTTTATCATCTTACGTTTCACGGCTTCTTCATTTTACTGCTGTTGTCTTAGCAAATTATGT
>JANQST010000275.1 GCA_028279155.1 Cyclobacteriaceae bacterium | reverse complement strand
GATCTACTATCTCTTTAAATGAGTTAAAAAATGAAATGTTTCTCACCACCATACCGCATCAAGATCAGATATCTCATCGTCGTTGCGCTACTCAGTTCTGGTTTGAAAGCAACTGGACAATCCAGCGAGCCTCTACAATTTAAGTCCTATATAACTCTTAACTTCATTTCTCCATTTGTGGGCATTAGTCCTCGGTGGAAAACCGGGATTTATATGCCAGTGTATAAAAGTGTATACGTTGGGACAGAATTGGGATTTGGTTCAACTTTGTTGAGTCCGGAAGCAAGAATCAAAATTGGTCCTAATTATTGTGTTCAGCATGACTATAAGAGTTTTGAAATCGGACCAGAATTAATAGTCATGGTCCATCCAAAACATTTCCTTTCGCTCAAGTATGGTCATTTATCTCATTCGTCTACTATCGAGGGGGGTACATTTTTGAATGAGAAAGAAAATCTTTTCTATGATTTTGAAGCACTTGATTACGACCGAACAGTCAAAGGCTTCATTTTTTTCTATGGTTACATGGATACGATATCTAAAAGAATCGGCGTAATCTTTAAGGTTGGCCTTGGAGACAGGGATAGAGAAATAAGTTTTACGAACATAAAAAATATGAGGCTTAGTAGTGACCAAGACCCTCCGAATTTAGGTCCCAAAAGTGATGGGTCGGGGGGTGAGAGTGATGTCTTTCGTTTTGATCTAAAGCTCTACTACCTTTTAAGGTAGGTAACAATTTTTCGGAACATCCAGCTAAAATGGAACCATTAGCCCTAACTTGGTTTTAGTATTGCAAATTCCAGTAATTATGAAATATCTCACTATCATTTCAGCCCTCTTAATTTTAGTGGCTTGCTCTTCCACTCAATCACAAAACAAAGCTTACAAAAAACCTGAAGGGTTTAATAACTATTGGTATAGTGGAGAAGCAGAGCTTACCAGCTTTGAATTACAACAGGCACGATATGGGGAAATTCATTCAGGTGAGGCCGTTCTTGTTTTTGTAACTGAACCATTTTCACAGTCAAAACAAGTAAAGTTGGATGACTGGAAAGATAAAAGTGCTGATAATATCAGTGTTATGAAGTTGAATTTCAGCAAGAAATTTCTCACGGGTATTTATCCATATTCTATGATGTCCTCGACCTTCACTCCTGTATCGGCAGATAGATACCCAGATATTCTAAAGGTAACGACCTCTTCTCAAGAATGGTGTGGCCATACGTTTACGCAACTAAACCTTGAAAAGAATAACTATCGTTTTCGGGGGTTTTCATATTTCGAATCGGAAGGAGATATAGATGTTAAGGTTCCTAAAACAATATTGGAGGACGAAATTTGGACACGGATTCGATTAAGTCCGGATGATCTTCCAACAGGAAAGGTCAATATTATTCCAGGAACTTTTTATTTGAGACTAAGGCACCAGGAGGCTGAATCCCAAGCAGCTGAAGCCAAACTTGAAGAGGTCTCAAACTCTCAATTTGGAGAGAGTCCTCATTCAAGATATTCAATTGAATATGAGAATCGATCACTGGCAATCTATTTCAATCGTGTTTTTCCATACGAGATTTTAGGGTGGGAAGAAACCTATCTGAGTGGTTTTGGAAAACCTCAACAGTTAACTACTTCTGCCAAACGAATCAATACAATTAAATCTGCATACTGGGGTCAGAATAGCAATTCCGATCGGGAAATAAGAAAAGAATTGGGTCTGCGTACGGAGTAATATTTTTGTGGGATGGAAAACCCCTGGAAAACCCACACCTCAAAGGAAATTTATACCAATCCCTGGATTACGCTCTCTGAACACGATGTTACGAACCCTGGTGGGGGTCAAAGCATTTATGGGAAAGTCCATTTCAAAAACCTGGCTCTTGGAATAATCCCATTGGATGGTGAAAGGAATACTTGGCTTGTAGGACAGTATCGATATACATTGGATGAATACTCTTGGGAGATCCCAATGGGGGGTGGCCAACTTGGAATTGATAAGTTGGTATCAGCAAAGCGAGAATTGAAAGAAGAAACTGGCTTAGAGGCAGCTAAATGGACAGAGTTTTTAAAAATTCATACATCGAATTCTGTAACAGATGAAGTTGGTTATGCCTATCTCGCCGAAGACCTTTCGGAAGGTGAGACTTCTTTTGAAGAAACAGAAAAGCTCGAGATTAGAAAATTGCCATTTATTGAGGCCATCGCTATGTGCGGACGTGGAGAAATTACGGATAGCCTAAGCGTTGCTGCTATCTACAAATTGGCTAGGATGTTGAAAATGTAATCAATTAGATTTTCTAGACCTTTTAATTCTATCTAGTTGAGAAAACCCATAAGGCCCTACATAATCCTCTTCTATGCTATAAAACTCATCTTCCAATACTTCATCGAGTGTTACAAATTCCCAACCTTCTTTTTTATACCAGTCCAGGAGTTTGCCTAAATAATCTGCATTGATTGGGTTTGAATGTAGAAGTAGAATTTGCGGGATTTCTCTACTAGTTAGTTGTAAGCTTAATTTTTGATACCGAGCGGTCACCTCCTTCATGTGATACAGATATTCTTTGGCTATTTGGTCCATGTTTTTATGGTCACCAATTTTCATTGCAAGACTATATCCACGGTTATATACCCATTCGTTGTTGTCAATAGTGACCGGTGCGATTAGCAAGCCTTTTTCTTTAAGATAAGCGTAAACAGAGTCACGTTTTGCACGTGTGTTTCCACGATGCAGCATCGCATACCTGAAGTAGTTTGAGTTGATCCAATCGCCTGCCAGTTGCCTACAGGAATCAATATCGGCAATGTACTTTTCAGCAGATACTTTATTAAGATCGTAATGATTGTTGGTATGGTTTCCAAGTTGATGTCCGGCAGCCACTGCTTTATCAAGAATAGCTTTTGTAGCTTCGTTCAAGTTCCCAGTTGTAACAAAAAGGGTTGCTTTCACCTTATGTTTTTTGAGGGTATGGAGCATCTTGTCAAATGCTTCTATTTTTTGTTCATCAGTAAATCCTCCGGAATATCCGAATGGCAGATCGTCAAGTGTAATGGCAATTTTTTGAGCGAGTAGTGTTGAGCTTGTTACAACAAGCAGAAAGGCTAGAATCTGTCTCATGAATTGGGCGGTTATTAAGCTAAGATACTACCTTGCGGCATCTTAAGGAAAGCATGACACTTCGAGAGCATTTAAGAAGGAATATTTTGTTAGCTACGCCCGTAGTTGTAGGACAGCTTGGCCATATTATGGTCAATGTTGCTGATAGTGTTATGGTCGGCAGGGTAGGTGTTGTACCACTTGCAGCTGCTACGTTTGCAGGTATTTTTTTTCACCTACTGATGCTTTTTGGAATTGGAGTTAGTTATTCCATTACACCAGTAGTGGCTGCCACCAATCCCAATGACAAACCAAAACTCTTATCATTTCTTCAAAGCGGGTTGGGAATGAATATGGGTTTAGGGGTTATCCTGGTTCTAATCTGCCTTTTCGCCAGCAACTTTCTTGAATATTTTGGTCAGGAAGCAGAGGTGGTGAAAGCAGCAGAGCCATATTTAATCATTGTTGCGATATCGCTATTCCCCATCATGATCTTTCAAACGTTCCGTCAATTCTCTGAGGGGCAATCGGATACATTATCTCCTATGATCGTTTCAGTAGTAGCTAATTTGCTTAACGTAGGATTGAATTATATCCTCATTTATGGAAAATTCGGTTTCGAACCCATGGGTCTAAATGGAGCTGGTTATGCAACACTCCTTTCCAGAATATCAATGGCGATCCTAATCATTGTACTCATAAGAAAGAAATGCATTGGGTTCAAGTGGAAGTTTGATGTCGCAATCATCAAACGATTATTGAAAATTGGAATTCCCTCCGGGATGCAATACATATTTGAAGTAGGAGCGTTTGCAACTGCCGCTATTATGGTCGGTTGGATAAGTGCGGAGGCGCTTGCCGCACACAATATTGCATTGAATTTATCTGCAATTACCTACATGGCTGCAACAGGATTGGCAGCAGCATCCACAATAAGAATTGGAAATCAGGTGGGATTCAAGGATCGTAGAAACCTACGTATCGCGGGCTTTTCTAGCATGGCGATGGTGGCTGCTTTCATGGCATGTTGTGGCGTGCTCTTCATTTTTTTAAGGGAATTTTTACCAGCCCTTTATATCGAAAATGAGGAAGTAAGGTCCATTGCTTCATTCCTTTTAATAATTGCAGCAGCGTTCCAAATTTCCGATGGCTTACAAGCGGTAGGCCTTGGCGTGTTGCGAGGACTTACCGATGTAAAAGTTCCTACTATTGTAACTTTCGTTGCCTTTTGGGTTATTGCTATCCCTCTTGGCTATGTTCTAGGTTTTACTCTCAGACTAGGTGTAAATGGAGTGTGGTATGCATTATGTATTGGACTTACTATTGCCGCCATCTTCCATATTTGGAGATTCAATCGTTTGTCCAAAAAGATTCGTTTTGATTAGTTAGAATTAAAATTAGATATAACCTAAGTCAAGCCATTGATATCCATTCTCTTGTCGAGTTCTTGAATTTTCTCATATATAATGTCCAATTCTCCCTCGTGAACATCTTTTAGATCGTTAAATGCCTGATCTAGTAACTTGGTGTGATCTCTCAGGTATTTCAATTTTGCCTCAGTTATCACTCTAAGTCGTTCAACTTTCTTATTCAGCTCCCCTGTCGTCATTTTAGAGATATCTGTAAATAAAGTTACGAAAATCAACGAATCGTAGTTCGAAAGACGATATATAGAAAGTCTACAAAGCTTTTTTTAAGTGAATAATATTTATTTCTGACAAAATCACTCGTCTTTTAAGTGATTAACCGGGTTGGAAGATGCCGCTCTCAAGGACTGGTAGCCTACGGTCATTAGGACCAACAAGAATACAAGTGCCAACGTTATCGCAAACGTGATCCATGATATAGGAATTCGGTAGTGATAGCCTTCCAGCCAGTCTGTCATGAAAAATAAGACGAATGGGACGCTAAGAACAAATGATATCACTACCCACTTGGTGAAATCTCTGAAAATGAGCCGAAGTAACCCACTGATCTCTGCTCCAAGTACTTTGCGAATGCTGATCTCTTTACGTCGTTTTTCAATGATGAAAAGAGTTAATCCGTAAAGCCCAAGACAGGCGACAATAATTGCTAGCGCAGAAAACATTGTAACAAGACCAAGATATCTTTTCTCAGCTTCATATAAACTTTCTACTTGCTCATTCATGAAATAGTACGTGAAGTCGTTGGTAGATCCAAGTTCATTCCACTTGTCCTCAATTTCCTCTAACCGTGAAGGTAAATTCGTCATGTTCATTTTACAGCTGATGAATCGGTGGACCGGATGATCTCCGGTTCGGTGAAAAATAAGCGTTGGGGCAATCTCAATTTGAAGTGATTCAAAATTGAAATCTTCTACGATACCAACAACATTTATTCGTCTGTCTCCGATCTTGATTACGTTTTGTTCGTTCGGATCAAATTCAAAAGCTTTCATTGCAGCCTCGTTCAAGATGACTGATTCTCTCTGGTTACCTTCAGAGTCAGGAAGAAAATGAGCTCCATGCTTCAACTTGATCCCGTAAGTATTGAAAAAGTTTGCATCCACGTAGGTATACCTCATTCGGAGGGGATCACCATTCCAACCATCAGGACGGACAAAAGTGAAGCTGCGCGTCCATTGAGTAGGTATGGTGCGGCTCATCGCCACTTCTGACATGTAAGATTTATTTTTTAGCTCTTCCTTAAACGTATTGAGCCGAACGATGCCTTGATCTCGATCCGTGAAATCGCCGGCTGAAGCGACAAAAGTGATGGTGCTTTCTGAATCAAACCCCATGTTTTTACTCGTCATAAAAGAGATTTGATTTCGAATCAGAATGGCACTGGTGATTAAGAATAACGCTATAGAGAATTGTAGTACTACCAAAACGTTTCGAAAATTAACAGAGCCACCAAAGCCCATTCTCTGTTGTAGGGCATCAATCGATTTCATGGAAGACAGGTAAATGGCCGGATAGCTTCCACTTAGTATACCTAGCGCTATTGCAAGAATTATACTGAAGCCAATAATCTGAACTGGACTAAACATCCCAAAGGAGATCGAAACACCAAAAAAGTCATTGAAGTATGGAATGATGAAATAAACCATTCCAAGTCCCAGGACAATAGCCATTAGAGATGTTACGAATGCCTCTGTGATAAACTGTGTCCTCAACTGGCTTCTAATTGCCCCAAGCACTTTTCTTAACCCTATTTCTTTCATTCGTTGTGAAGCTTGAGCTGTAGATAGGTTCATGAAATTGATTGCTGCTATAAGAAGAATACCAAAGCCAATGAAAAGCAGCGTATATGCATCATCCTTACTTCCAAGGAAGGTGTCGTAATATTCATCAAAAGGAAGTAATTTGAAATTGGTGTTATTTCGAACGTCGGCTCCCCAAAGTGTTTCTATTAAGTCCGGGAAGGCTGCTTCCAACCCCACTGCACTCTCTTTCTCATCAAGCAAAACATATGTTTCCAGGAAGGAAGAATTCCAGTTATTTACAATTTCTGGATAAACAGGAATACTCTCCAGTTGAATAATCAAACTTGGTTGGTAAGAAGTATTTTCAGGATACTTATTCAGAACGGCAGAAACCTGGTAGCGCATAGTGGTATCCTCATCAGGCAAGAAAATCTCCATTTCTTCACCAACTACATTATCTCGCTGAAAATATTTGATGGCCATTTCTGAACTAATCACCACAGACTGCATGTCACCAAATATTCTGTTTTCATTCCCATGAAGGATTGGGAAGCTGAAGATATCGAAGAAGGACTCATCTGTATACATCATATCTTCCTCAATGAACTGGTTGTTTTTTATCACTCTGGAATCAGTTTCATAGATTCTCGCAGCTGCTTTGACTTGGCTATAATCACTTAAAAAACGATCCTTCATCGGAACCCATGTATCATATGTAGGCTGGACTCCATCCGGGGTAATTCTCTCTTTATAAGCAAGAAAAGTTTTCTCCTTGTTTAGATGGTGATCATCAAAGGAGATAATCTGGTATGAATAGAGAAAGATCAAAACAAAGGCCGCAGCTCCCATTGAGAGTCCGAAGATGTTAATAAAAGAAGTGGATCTCCTTTTGAGCAAAGTCCTGAATGCGATTTTGAGGTAGTTTCTGAAGATCATAGTATTAAGAGATAAATGATAAAATGATTTTAAGTTTTTGGGTCGTAAAGATTTGATGACCTCCCAGGTAAATCTTGCTTTTGCTTTGGTAGGGCCCTTTTCTTTGAGGCGCCAATAGAAAGCTTCGTGCAAATCACCAAGGATTTCATCCGAATAGTCCTGTCGACAGAAATAATTTAACAGCCTGTCTGCCCAGGCTGGTGGATGGTGTTGATGTGAATTCACTGAAAAACAAAATTCATTGTCGGGATTACCTTCCACATTTCGCTCCGTTTTTGTTGGAGGTATTTTGCAGCTTCGTAGCCTTTGTTAGTTGCCTGGTAAATACGTTTCCTCCTTCCACCTCTTTCGGCAGTTGGCTCTCCCATTTTAGAAGTTACCAGGTCCTTCTTTTCCAAACGTTTTAACACGACATGGATCGCAGGTAATGAGATGGTCTGATTTAATTGCGATTCATATTCTTTAGCAATATCAACACCGTATGTTTCATCTTTCATCAATAGGATAATGAGGATCATTTCCTCTAATATTCCAAGCTGAAGATTCATATCATTAATTTTTGTTTAACAAAAGAATACGAATATCATTAATTTTTGTTTAAAATATAAATTCCGGTGAATGTGATATCTTCGGCGGATGAAGAAAAAGAATGCTGCACTTAGCTTCATTTTTATAACGGTTCTAATAGATATTGTCGGAATTGGACTGATCATTCCCATCATTCCAAATCTTATTGTGGAACTAGCAGATGTAGAAAATTCGGAAGCTGCGATTATAGGAGGATCTCTAGCCGCCACCTATGCTGTCATGCAGTTCTTTTTTGCTCCGGTGTTGGGAGGGCTGAGTGACAAGCTTGGACGAAGACCGGTTCTTCTCCTGGCACTTTTTGGATTAGGTATTGACTACTTGGTTATCGCCTTTGCACCGACGTTGGCCTGGCTATTTATTGCCCGAATGATCTCAGGCGTTTGTGGAAGTAGTGTAACAGTTGCGAATGCCTACATTGCTGATATAAGTACCGCCGAGGATCGGGCGAAGAATTTCGGGATGATAGGGGCAGCCTTTGGATTAGGGTTCATTATCGGCCCGGCCATTGGAGGATTTCTAGGTGAAATGGGAACGAAAATTCCATTCTTTGCAGCTGCAGGATTGTCATTGCTGAATTGGCTTTATGGCTATTTTATCATACCAGAATCACTATCTCAGGAAAATCGACGACCATTTGAATGGAAACGAGCGAACCCTTTTGGAACATTAAAGAGTCTCTTCAAATACAAAACGATCGTTGGCTTGATCATTTGTCTTTTTCTCATCTACATCGCAGCAAATGCTACCCATTCAAATTGGGCATTTTATACCAAAGAAAAATTTGACTGGACACCACAGGATATTGGACTATCGTTGATGTTTGTAGGGGTGATGGTTGCAATTGTACAAGGCGGAGTAGTTGGTCCTGTTGTGAAAAAGGTAGGAGAAGTAAAGGCAGTTTATCTGGGTTTGTTTTTTAACATTGCTGGCTTGTTTATGTTAGCATGGCCTACACAATCCTGGATGGTTTATGTCATCATTGTTCCATATGCTTTTGGGGGTCTGGCTGGTCCTTCTGTTCAATCGATCATGTCAGGTCAAATCCCTAAAAACGCACAGGGAGAACTTCAAGGAGGTTTGGCGAGTACGATGATTGTGACAGCCATTATTGGCGCTCCATTAATGACCGGTATTTTCAGTTATTTTACAAAACCTGAAAATGAGATTTATTTTCCGGGAGCACCTTTCATACTTGCTACACTACTTGGTTTGATCAGCCTTGTGTTCGCATATCAGTCATTAAGAAGCTATGTTGCAAGTGACACAGCTGAAGATGCATAAAATAGAATTATGAGAAAATTGATCATGCTATTTCTGTTGGTTTGGTCTGTAGCCGGATTTGCACAGACTCCTTATGAGATTCTTGACAAAGCTGCGGGTTATCACGACCCAAAAGGCAATTGGCAAAATTTAAATACGATCCTTCTGTTTACAGAAACACGACCTTCTGGTGATGATCAGAAAACAACTGTTGTAATTGACAACACCAAGACCTACATGAAGATTGACCGAAACTCGGAGAATGTGTATGAGGTATCTGGTGAAGCCGGAAAGGTTTTGGTTGGAGATCACGATGAGGCAAGGGCAGTGAGAATGCGCAACTATTATCTGTACTTATGGGGCCTCCCAATGAAACTGTATGATGAAGGCACACCATTTGATCGGGATGTTGAAGAAGAAATATTGAATGGTGTGAAATGTCATGTGTTGCGCGTTGTCTACCAGGAAGACACCTGGTACTTCCACTTTGATCAGATGTCTGGACAAATGCTTCAATACAAATTCTACAAGGACGAAGATGCTGGGAAGGGAGAATTGATTGTTCTTGAAGATGAAATTCTAATTGACGGAATTAAAATCCCACAAAAACGCAGCTGGTATACTCTTCCCGAGATGAAATACCTCGGAACAGATATTCTCACTGGATCAAAGTAACTTTTCTTACCACAAAGAAGACGATGAATTTTACTATGGTCACAAAGACAGACCTCAAAATACTTTGTTTCCATTGCGATCCTTTGTGTGCCTTGTGGTCAAAACTTGTCCTATCTATTTACTTAACAAAAATGAAACATATCCATTATATTCACGTTTGTTAAGCAAATAAAATTGAACCATGGATTATCAATTAGGTGAATTCGAAGAACTCGTTTTGCTATCTGTTGCTGCTCAGCATGATACGGCCTATGGAGTTTCTATTTTGGAATTTCTCACTGCTGAAACCAAAAAGAAGATAAACATCAGTGCCATACACGTTGCGCTAAAGCGGTTACAAAAGAAAGGGTTTGTGAACTCTAGAGAAGGAGGAATAACAGCTGAAAGAGGAGGTAGAAGGAAGAAGTATTACGTTGTTACTGCCTACGGAAAACAAGTGTTGGACGCACAAAATGATTTGCGTTCCAGGATTTACAACAAGATCCCACAAATCTCTTTTTCGCAGGTTTAATGTCGGAACTAGAGCCACCGAAATGGGCCATCAGGTTTCTACGATGGTACTGCAGGGACGAGTATCTCTCAGAAATTGAAGGTGACTTATTTGAGCTTTTTCACATTCGAAAGAAGAGCTCTATAAGATCAGCCAACCTATTTTTTGTGTGGAATGTACTTCGAACCTTTCGCCTAATAAATCTTAAAAAAACTCAAACAAATAATTGGACTATGAACATGTTAAAGAACTATACTAAGATTTACTTCCGGCGTTTTCGGAAGGAGACCGTGCACTTCATTGTTAACATTCTTGGACTGGGGATGGGGTTTGCCATTCTTTTCTTCATCCTGATGTTTGTTCATGATGAGGTGAATATTGATGCATACCACTCGAAAAAGGACAGAGTATATCGGGTGGTTGAGCGTAGCGTAGAAGATGATGGTTTGCATCATTACCTTTCTACATCAAACCCGCTGGGGGATGCTTTGAAAGCCGATTTTCCAGCGGTGGAAGAATCTGCCCAAATGTCTTACTTTGGATCTCAGGTGCTGGCAAAAGGTGACATCCGGATCGCTGATCGTGATTGGGCGCTT
>JANQST010000260.1 GCA_028279155.1 Cyclobacteriaceae bacterium | reverse complement strand
AAGCGCTTCTGAATTATGGCAATGTTCCGGAAGTTCGAAGTGCCCTGATTGACGCATTGACGGAACAAGAATCCGTGATCATGCTGGTTGCCATTGCAGATGCATTGGTAGTGATCCAGGAAAAGTCTTCGGTCGAGGCGATGGAGAAACTTCGTGATACGATCGACGATGAGTTGGTAAAAGATAAGCTGGACGAAAGCATAAAGTCTTTGTCAAGCATTTGAGAACCTAAAAGAAATTCAAAATGAAACTAATACTACTATTTCTAACATTGATCAATCCTATTCTGAAAGAGGATGTGGTGAAGATCAGCAAAACGTATGAAATCGACTCTCCTGAGAGCTTCACGGTGTTGGTCGATAACATTTTTGGAGATGTTGTCTTCGAATCCTCTCAGGATGACAAGGTCTACCTGGAATTGGAGATCGAGATATTTGGACGAACCGATGCTTTGGTTGAGAAAGCCAAGAAGGAACTTGAGCTTGGAGAGCGATTGGTAGATGATTCACTCATTCTCTATACGAAAGCTCCATTCATCAGAAGGTGTAAATGGGGAAACCGCGGGCAATATGGCTATAACATCCCCAGAGATCCTGCTTACGATTTCAAATACCAATACAAACTAAAAGTACCAAAGCGGATTGGTGTTTATGCCAGAACTGTTGATAAAGGAGATGTGCTGATCAAGAATATTGACGGCATTGTAAAAGCAAACAACGTGAACGGTGAAGTCGATATCCAAAATGCGAGAGATGTGAGAGAAGCATCCACTGTAAACGGTGACGTCACCATCAATTTCCTGGAAAATCCAAAGGCATCAGTCGATTTCAATACAGTAAATGGCGATTTCAACTTTGAGTTGCCAAAAAATTTTAACGCGAAAATATATTTCGATTCAATGAACGGAAGCTTGTTTTCCGCCTTTGACTATCGAAAACTTAGTCCAAAAATTGAGAAAAGTGAAAAGGGAGGAATGTTCAAAATAGGTACCAAAACCGGTGTGGAGATCGGATCTGGTGGGCCCGAGTTTTCCTTCAAGAGTATCAATGGAAATGTGTATTTGAAAAGTTCAGGTGCACGGTAATAACTTTAAATTAAGATAGAAATGAAACATATATTAATCATAGCACTTCTGACAACGACAACTTTGGTATTGGGTCAGGATTTCAATGAAAAACTAGTTGTGCCGTTAAGTGAGCCAGGCTCTCCCGGTGTTTTGGAAGTGGGGCAAGTACGAGGTGATATCACCATCGAGGCTTACAATGGAACTGAGGTAATAATCGAGGCAACTTCCGGATCAGATGATTCAGACTGTGATTCCTGCGATGACCAAAGGAAAGCGCCTCCGGGAATGAAGAGAATCGCCTCCAGTTCTGTGGAGCTGGAAGCTTCTGAGAAAAACAATAAGGTAGAAATTTCTACAAACTCATGGAAGAAAGCCATTGACCTGGATATTAAGCTTCCTGCAAATTTTGACCTTAATGTTTCCACAGTATATGGGCATATAAAAATTACTGGCGTGAATGGGTCAATGGAAGTAACCGGCGTAAACGGGCCACTGACTTTCAACAACGTTTCGGGATCAGTGGTTTGCAACACTGTGAACGGTGGAGTTACAGCTACGATCAAGAAAGCTACACCCAATGAACCGATGTCTTTTGTGACGCTCAATGGCGATGTGGATGTGACATTCCCAGCGTCTATCAAAGCAAAAGCTAAGATGAAGTCAGACAGAGGTGAAATCTTCACTGATTTTGACATGACCGTGGACAAATCCAGTCCTGAAGTGAAGTCAAATGATGGCGGTAACTACAAGGTCTCAATCAACTCATGGGTTTATGGAGCTATTAACGGTGGTGGTCCAGAATTCACCTTTAAAAACATGAATGGAGACATTATCATCCGAAAGGAATAAAAGATCCTAATTACTTATTAACCCCGTCTTTGTTGTGAAGGCGGGGTTTTTTGTTGTCAGGAAATCAACGGGGCTTGAGGTGGGGCGTTTAATTCTTAGATGTCTGATCAAAATACAAGCCGAGCCTGGCAATTTGCATTAGCAGCTTTTGGGGTCACCTGGATCGTCGGAATGGTCGCTGCGGTTATCCTCCAACCGTTTGATCGAATGGTTGATAGTGAGGGAAACCGAATCTCTCTCTTCATCGGAAGATATGGTCCTACACTAGCAGGTTTTCTAATGATGTACCTGGCATCTGGATTGAAAGGTGTCAAAGAGCTTTTCAAAAAGGCATTGATTTGGAGAGTTAACCTTCTCTATTACTTGATTGCCATTTTCCTTCCTATTGTGATAAAATTGGGAGTGCTCAAGAGTCTTGGAGCCACATTTGAAACCTATTCATTAGGCGTTAATGATTTTGCTCCATTGATGTTGGCTATCGGAACGTATCTTTTCTTGGGTGGCGGTTTCGGAGAGGAGTTTGGCTGGCGCGGATACCTGTTGCCTGTGTTGAATGAGCGATATACTCCGTTGGTTACCTCTGTTATTATAGGTGTTGTGTGGACGGCCTGGCACGTTCCGGCGTTTCTATTAAATGGGGAAAATGAAGAAATGCCTTTGGAAGCATTTACTGTTTTTGTTTTGGCAACTTCTGTTTTTCTAACCTGGCTCTTTTATAGAACGAATCAGAGCGTTTTGTTGGTCGCATTGTTTCATGGATGCTATAATGCCTCCGGTGATTGGGTAAGGATTTTGTTTGGAAAGGATGATTCTGAATTTGGTGTTGCAGGAACCACCCTTGATTGGTACGAAGCATTGGTCATGTTGGCTGTAGCTATCTTGCTGATCCTTTTTACAAAGGGCCGTCTGGGATTTAGAAGATCAAATTCCTAACGCTTGCTCCGTTGTTCCACTTCTTCTGCGGTGAGGCCATAAATAGGGGGAGTCTCCACCCCAAGCATTCCCAAATACATATAAATCTGACCTCTATGGTGAATTTCATGTTCGATCATGGCTCTTAACCATTTCCAAAGTGTAATCGGAGTGCCTCCCGGAGTTGTGCATTTTTTTTGAAGGTCTTCTGGAGTCAGTTTCGAAAAGATATCCAGGGACTCGTCATGGAGTCGATTAAAAAATTCAAGGATGTTGTCATAACCAGAAGCGAGATCAGGGCCACATCCTGAATATTTGCTTGGCTTAAACTGGGCATTTTCAGCGTACATATAGCGTTCGATGGTGGCAAGGTGTCGAATCAGATCACCCAGTGTGAACTTTCCTTCTTTATACGTCCATTCTATGTGCTCGTGAGGGATAGTTTTAATAACTCGAAGTGTCCTCCCTCTAATTTTTTCATAGTAAGGTAGCAATTGATCGATTGAAGAAATTTCCATAGTGAATTAGCTTTTGTGCTTATCAAGCTAATCAATCAGTAAATGATAATCTTCTTAAATTGGAGGTTTATGGAGTCAATCGATGAAGTAGTATTGAATTTTAGTGAAGAAAATCTATTTCTTCTGAACATCAGTCTTGGTTTCATCATGCTTGGTGTTGCCATCAACCTCACTCCAGAGGATTTTGGAAGGGTCATAAAAGCTCCTAAATCCGCATTAGCAGGTATGCTTTCTCAATTTTTTGTTCTGCCATTACTCACTTTTCTTTTAGTGTTAGCACTTCAACCAAAACCAAGCCTTGCCTTAGGAATGATGCTGGTCGCTGCCTGTCCGGGAGGTAACATTTCCAATTTTATGTCATCCATGGCTAAGGCAAATACAGCCCTCTCCATCAGCCTTACAGCTATTTCCAGTTTGTTTGCGATCATCATGACACCACTCAATCTTACTATTTGGGCATCAATGTACGAACCAACTGCAGTAATTCTTAATGAAGTCAGTTTGGACTTTTGGAAACTCCTTAAAACAATTACCATGTTATTGCTGATTCCTATAACCCTGGGGATGCTGCTGAGAAGATACAAGCCAGCTATTGCTGAGCGATTGCACCCGATCATGCACTATAGCTCAATACTCATTTTTGCCGCCATTGTTTTCATGGCTTTTAGCGCAAATTTTGATCTCTTCCTCACTTACATTCATATGGTGGTGTTCCTCGTATTGATTCACAACGCAGTTGCCCTCACCTGTGGATTTCAAATCGGCAGTCTGTTCAAACTAAAAATGGAAGACAAAAGAACACTTGCAATAGAGACAGGCATCCAGAATTCGGGCTTAGGGTTGTTGCTCATATTTGCATTCTTCGACGGATTGGGAGGAATGGCCATTGTGGCTGCCTGGTGGGGGATTTGGCACATATTATCGGGGCTGAGTCTGGCTTGGTTTTGGAGTCGGAGATCGGTGTTAGCGACCAGCAGGATCTAAAATCATAAGTGGTACTCAGGACTTTTACAAAGACCTAACATTCTAGTAGCCAATTACCTAAATAATTTCTTATTTTTGCCGACCTCAAAAACGAGACATTACAAATGGCACTAATTGGTACACTTAGAAACAAGATGGGAAAGATCGTGGTGGGAGCGATCATGGTTACCATGCTTTCATTCATCATGACCGACCTTATTGGCAACTCCACATTGCTTGGAGGTGGTCAAACTCCGGATATTGCGGAAATGGCTGGCGAGAATATCACCAATGAAAAATTCCAGGCAAAAGTTGACCTACTTTCTTACAACTTTGGATTAAACACAGGAAGAAATCCTGCACAACAAGAGTTAGATGGAATTAGAGATCAGGCGTGGAATGCTTTGATCCTTGAGTCTGCGTATCAAAATCAATTTGATGAGCTAGGTCTTGACATCACTGCACTGGAATTGGTTGATATGGTTCAGGGAAATAACATTAGCCCTGAAATCCAGCAATTCTTTAGAGATCCGCAAACAGGAGCTTTTTCTAAGGACAATGTCACCAATTTCCTGGCTCAAATGTCTCAGGCAGAGCCACAACAACAAGCCGCATGGCTTTCATTTGAAGCCTCTCTGGAGCCTAGTAGATTAGTAGGCAAGTACCAGAACTTGTTGGTGAAAACCAACTATGTGACAAAATACGAAGCAAAGGAAGAGTACCAGGGACAGAACGCCAATGCAACACTAGAATATGTTTATGTGCCATACCTAACTGTGAGCGATTCCTCAGTTGTGGTTAGCGATGGCGAATTACAAACCTATCTTTCAGAGCACGAAGGGGAATATGATAGAGAAGAATCCAGAAGTATGGAGTACATCGTATTCGATATGAGTCCTTCTGCAGAAGATAGTGCGATTGTTGCCCAGGAAGTTGCAGACTTAAAAGATGGACTGATCAATAGTACAAATGATTCAAGTTACGTTGTTGTCAATTCAGATGATCAGTTTTCATTTCTAACGTATCAAATTGATAATCTTCCCAGCCAGCTTAAAGCTGGAAATAATGCGGTTGATGTTGGATTCGTTTCAGAACCACAAATCGTAAATGGAAATTATGAATTCTATAAGCTATCCAGAGCGGATGTAATTACAAGAGACAGTGTACTATACCGAGTGGCAAAGATCAGAAAGGACTTCTTCATCTCGGACGAAACAATAAATGCCATTTATCGAGAAGCTGACTTATTCGCTGCTTCTGCTGGTAACACCGAAGAATTCAGACGAAATGCTGAAGATCAAGGATATAGAATATTGAAGGCAAACAATGTCAGTCAAAATGCGCAACGCGTTGGAGTCATAAATGAAGGAAGAGGCCTTGCCCTGTGGTTGTACAATGAAGCACAAATGGGTGCCGTGTCGGATGTACGAGAGATTGAAGATCAATACATCGTTGCTACAATGACAGGTAAACAAGAAAGTGGTTTAGCGAATTTGGAAAGCGTAAGAAACCAATTGACTGTTGCGGTAAGAAATGAAAAGAAAGGTGACCTGCTAATAGAGCAGCTAAACAACATAGGCAGCAATGACCTTAGTGAAATAGCCACAGAATACGGAGAGGATGCAAAAACCGGAACTGCAGACATTCAACTTTCATCCAACAATATTACCTCTGTTGGATATGCTCCTGAAGCGATTGGATTGGCTTTCGCCTTAAACGAAGAAGAAAATACGCGTGCATTCAAAGTGCGGGATGGAGTATTAATGGTTAAACTAGTTACCAAAGATGTCCCTGAAGACCTTGAGGATTATTCCCCTTACAGTCAGCAATTGGCACAAAGAAGAGTCGGATTCACAAGTGTTATTGCAGATTTTCCTTACACTTATTTCAGAGTCTATGTGAGCCGGAACATTGATAATGCGATCAAGGAATTTGCAGAAATTGAAGACATGAGATATAAGTTCTTCTAATTCGAATAAAGAAATTTCAACCAAAGGGTCAATTCACTTACTGGATTGACCCTTTTCATTTTAATTCAATTTAACTTTCAAGAAGATGAATGCAGAGGAATTAGCTTTTAAAGAAAAACTCGAGGGTGCTCATAATTTTCCTGGTCATTACAGTTTCAAATTCATTGTTAAAACTGAGCAGCAGCAAGTGGTGGAGAAATTGGTGGACGGAGCAGAGGTCAGGATAAAGCCTAGTTCCGGAAATAAATACGTGAGCGTAACCATTGAAGCAGAAATGGAATCAAGTGAAGACGTGATAAACATTTACAAGGAAGCTAAAAAAATAGAAGGACTAATCGCATTATAGAAAACTATTAACTGACTACTTTCAACTAACAACTAACTTATGTGGATCGAAGAAAACAATAAACTGGTTCGGACTTTTGAGTTTGGAAATTTCGTCGAAGCATTTTCATTTATGACCAGGGTAGCGATTGTTGCCGAAAAAATGGATCATCATCCAAATTGGAGTAACGTGTACAATACGGTGAAAATAGAGCTCTGTACGCATGATGCCGGTGATATAGTAACAGATAATGACCGGGAATTAGCTGCATCGATAGATCAGCTGGTTTAGTCGAACAAATTGTTTTTTGGACTAGTTGGTCCAATCTTTGATTTTCCAATCACCTAAAACCGATTGAATCATGCAAAAATTCATCATAATATTATCAGCAGCTGTCCTTTGGAGCTGTTCCAGTGGAAAGAAGCAATTAGAAAAAGGGAATTACAACACCTCCATTGATCGTGCGGTAAACCGGCTTCAAAAAAGCCCCAACAACAGAAAGGCCCAAGAAACATTGCGGCAGGCCTATGACCTCTCACAACAAAAGCATTTGCGAACGGTCAATCAATTAAAGTCATCCAATGCAAGGTTCAAATGGGATCAGATTGCAGATGCCTACGATCAATTGAACTGGGTGCATAATAGAATTTGGCAGTGCCCAGCATGTCTGAAGGTAATCCCCAATCCTACAAACTATCAAAGTGAGTTTAACGACGCATCAATTCAAGCGGCAGAAGAACGATATGCCGCAGGTGTGGAAGAGCTTAACAAAGGGACGCGAGAATCTGCAATAGCTGCATTCCGGCATTTCGAGCGGACTCAGTATTTAATGCCTAATTATAAGGATACTCCCGCGAAATTGGAGCTTGCGAGAGAGCGAGCAACCTTGAAAGTGTTGTTGGATCAGATCCCTGTTCATTCACGACGGTTTGGACTTACCCATGAGTTTTTCCAGAACAGGGTTTATGAATTTTTGGATCAGAATCAGCTAAGTGAATTTGTTAGATTTTACAGTCCGATTGAAGCCCAGAGAACAGGCTTGAATCAGCCTGATCATGTAGTGGTCATGCAATTCGATGATTTCGTTGTTGGCCAAACATACATTAAAGAAAAGACGAAGGAATATACCCAGGATAGTGTCATTGTTGGCCAGGTAGATGTCGGTGGTGAAGCAAAGGATGTGTATGGTAAGGTGAAAGCAGAATATACCACGTTTACAAAGTACCTGGATTCAAAAGGATTGTTGGATTTGAGAATCTATGATGGAAGAACAGACAGGATCCTTTTTCAAAGAAAGATGCCAGGTCAATATCAATGGATCTCAGAATGGGCGACTTTTAAAGGCGATGAAAGAGCTTTGACAGCAGAACAATTGAAGTTGGCTAAGCTTAGAGAGATTCCCCCTCCTGATCCACAATTTCTGTTTGCAAAGTTTTGTGATCCCATCTATAGCCAGGCATCCGGACATCTGAGAAGGTTCTATGCCCGATTCTAGGATGCGTAATCTCACTAAATTGCATTCATGAGCGAATTTGGGAAGTTGTATCTTGTTCCTACCCCGATTGGAAACCTGGGAGATATGACATTTCGCTCGGTAGAGGTTTTAAAATCTGTGGATCTGATCCTTGCAGAGGACACACGGACTTCCGGGGTTTTGTTAAAGCATTATGAAATCTCTACACCTGCTCAAAGTTTTCATGCTCACAATGAGCATAAAAAAGTTGAGCAAGCCATTGAGAAACTAAAAAGTGGAAGTTCTATTGCTCAAATATCAGACGCTGGTACACCAGGAATTTCAGATCCGGGATTTCTACTTGTACGAGAGGCACTGACAGAGGGAATAGTTGTTGATTCCTTACCTGGGGCCACTGCCTTTGTGCCGGCTTTGATTAAATCCGGGTTTCCTTGTGAGCGTTTCGTCTTCGAGGGGTTTTTACCTCATAAGAAAGGGCGACAGACAAGGATCAGTGCACTCAAAGAAGAATCGAGAACAACTATATTCTACGAATCGCCCCATCGTCTGCTTAAGACATTGGATCAACTACTTGAGATTCTGGGAGAACGAAGAGTTTCTGTCTCGCGCGAGCTGACAAAAAAGTTCGAAGAGACTGTTACCGGTACTATTTCAGAGGTTAGACAGCATTTTACTGAGAAATCAATTAAAGGCGAATTTGTCATTGTTTTAGAAGGAGCGAAATGAATTTAGAAGACATCACGGGTCACGTTGTAAATGCTGCGCTTGAAACTGGAGCCTTCATACGTCGAGAACGCCAGGATTTCAGTAAAAAACATGTGGAGTTCAAAGGTAGGAAGACGGACCTGGTTTCTTATGTTGATAAGGAGGCTGAGAAAATGCTTGTTGAGACGTTGACACCACTAATTAATGATGCCGGATTTCTGACCGAGGAGGAGACAGTATCTCAACACACCAAAGAATACAACTGGATCATTGATCCATTGGATGGCACTACCAATTTTGTCCATGGGTTACCCAATTTTTGTGTGAGTGTAGCATTGCAGCACAAAGACGAGATGGTGGTTGGAGTTATTTATGAAGTTGCTAATGACGAATGCTTCTATGGCTGGAAAGATGGAGGTGCCTACTTAAATGAAGAACCTATCCATGTTGCGGAAGAAAAGCACATCAATGAATGTGTGTTTGCCACGGGATTTCCAATCTACAATTTTGAACGCCTGGAAAACTACCTATCCATTCTCAACGATTTAATGAAAAATACACGAGGGTTGCGTCGAATGGGAAGCGCTGCAGCTGACCTTGCCTATGTGGCTTCCGGAAGGTATGGAGGATTCTTTGAATACAACCTCAACCCGTGGGATGTTGCAGCAGGAGTTTTACTTGTAAAAGAGGCAGGAGGCCTGGTTTCAGACTTCAGCGGTGGCAACAATTACCTGTTTGGAAGAGAGATCGTAGCTGCAGGAGCAGTACATGCACAATTGCTTGAAGTAGTAAAGAACAATTGGTAAACACTCCACATTAGTTTCCTTTTACAACTCTTTCTATCAATTTTCGTATTTGTATGAATTGGA
>JANQST010000248.1 GCA_028279155.1 Cyclobacteriaceae bacterium | reverse complement strand
AAAGTATCCGGAGAATGCAATGCCTACAGCGCTTCGAAAAACATTCGCGCAAGGAATCGTCGAGGATCAGATCTCTTCCTCTCATCCATATGGAGCTTTTATCGTGCCTACGCTGGCAGATGCAATCCAGATTTATCATACAAACCCCAAGCCTGTCTGGATACCGGATGATCCGAGGTTGGGCCAATTCCAGCAAATTTTCGCCGGTACTCTGGCAGTGTATGAAGAAAGACCAAACAAGGAGGCAGCAGGAGAGCCATTTTTTGGATCAGGGAAAACAGTCCGAGGAACATTTGATGTAATCGAAAAGCTTAAGAAAGACAATGACAATACGGTCGATCAGAATTTTGTTGTTAGAAACCGCCTGTTTGATATGTGGATTGGTGATTGGGATCGACACGATGATCAATGGCGTTGGGTAGAGGTCAAAAAAGATGGAAAAGGGAACTTGTATCGACCAATTCCACGAGATCGTGATCAGGTCTTTTTTATAAATGACGGAATCATTCCTTGGTTTGCATCAAGAAAGTGGGCAATCCCAAAAATCGAAGGGTTTGACGAAAGTGTCAGATGGGCGCCTGGGATCAGTCAAAATGCCCGCTTTTTTGACAGAACATTTATGAGTGAGCCTGATTGGAGCGATTGGGAAGAACAAATAAAGTTTCTTCAAGACAATTTGACTGATGATGTTATCGCGGATGCCATTAACGGCTGGCCAGATGAAATACAGGCCTTAACCGCAGAACGAGTATCTACTGGACTAAAAGCTCGACGAGCAGATATGAATCGATATGCAAGGGAGCACTACTTGTTTCTAGCGAAGGAAGTAGAAGTTGTTGGTACTGATAAGCATGAATACTTCCTAATTGAAAGAAGAAGTAATGGCGAGACAATGGTAACCGTCCATAAACGCAAGAAGGATGGTGAAATGGAAGACATCATTTACAATCGGTTATTTAGCGACAAGGAAACCAAGGAAATTCGACTCTATGGGCAAGATGGAGAAGATATTTTTGAGATCAGAGGGGATTTCAAATCCAAAACCAAAGTTAGAATTATTGGAGGAACCGATAAGGATAGAATTATCGGCGGTGAAACAAGGCTAAAAAATGTCTTGGTTTACGACCGGAAAAAGAGTACTGAATTTGAAGGAAACAGCAGAGGGATTGCAAAGTTGAGTACAGATCCTGCAATCAATCATTACGATCGGAAAGCCTTCAAATATGATGTATTGATGCCAATTGCCAATGTCCAGTTCACTCCGGATGATGGAATATTCTTCGGAGCAGGATTTATCTATACGAAGCACGCCTGGAGAAAAGTACCTTTTGCCTCTAAGCACACTTTCTTGGGTAATTATTCTGTTAGTACAGAGTCCTTCAATTTCAAATACACCGGATCGTTCACTGATGTAATTGGAAAATGGTCACTCAATCCAACAATTGTGGCTCAACGCCCATTTTTTGTCAACAACTTCTTCGGAATAGGCAACGAAACAAGATTTTTGAAGGATCAGTTTGTTCGGCCCGACGATGATGACATTGATTACTATCGAGTTAAAATGGATCGGGTAGAAGCTGACCTTGACTTAACAACCAAACTTGGAGGAAAGGGACAGTTCTACGGAGGTATTGGGTATCGAAGCATCGAAGTAGAGGAAACGCGCAATAGATTCATATCCGATGTTGGTCTGGATCGTGAAGACTTTGACAGAAACAGTTTCTACAAACTAAGAACCGGTATTTCTGTTGATACCAGGGACAATAAAATAATGCCGCAAAGAGGTCTCACTGCTCGATTTGATATCGAATATTTTGATGCTGTTGAAGATTTTTCGAAAGGGTTTACTAGGCTAAGTGGGGAATGGACTTTTTACTTTTCTGCCAGGCTACCATCACGATTGGTAATTGGAAATCGTGTAGGTGCTGCGCATAACATTGGGGACACTGAATTCTTCAATGCTAACACTTTAGGAGGATTGAGCAACCTGAGAGGCTATCGTAGAACACGTTTTTATGGCGACACTTTCTTTTATCACAATTTCGATTTGAGACTTAAACTGTTCTCCTTCAGAAGCTACATTTTCCCTGGTCAGTTTGGAATACTTGGATTCCATGATGTTGGTCGTGTGTGGGTAGATGGTGAAAACTCAAACAACTGGCATACCGGAAAAGGGGGCGGTATTTGGATATCTCCATTAAACTCTGCTGTTCTAAGTCTTAATTATGGAATTGGTGAGGATGAGAATCTGATAGTGGTGAATCTAGGGTTTTTCTTTTAGGTAAAAGAATATAGCTGATTTGGTCTGGGCAAGGTGAATGTATCATCGTATACTGGATTCGATCGGAGAGGCGTTCCTCCCCGTGACCTTCCCGATAGTAATCGAGACGCTTAAACCGGACTTTCCAAAGTGGAGTGTATTGGATTCGAACCAACGACCCCTGCCCTGTCAAGGCAGTGCTCTAAACCAACTGAGCTAACACTCCATGTAATCACTGCAAGTTAGCCTTTCGAGAAAAAAGAACAATGACGATTAAATAAATAAACAAAAAAAGCCAGGAGTACTTCCTGGCTAATAAATAGAGTTGTTGGTTGTAATCACTCGACCACTTCTCCAGTAAAATACAAATAGGTGTACTCCTCCGATTCAGAAGTTTTGATACGAATGTTCTTCTTGAATGCTCCAACTTTTCCTGATCTGAAATCAGCAGTTATTGAAGCAGTTTCCCCTGATTTAATCTCCTGCTTTGGAAATTGAACATTTGTACAGCCACATGAACCTTTGGCCTCAAGAATGATAATGGATTCATTGCTTGAGTTAGTAAATTCAAAACTTAGGCTTTTGGATTCATTGATTGAAACTTCACCTAGCTCAATTGAGGTTACTTTCCACTTCAGAGGCGAAATTCCAGCCATCACAGCTACTGCGATGCCCAGAAATAAAATTGAAACTGATTTTTTCATCTGTTTTAAAATTTGATTCAAATCTTATGGGAGCTTATCTCACGCTGTGTTAATGACTTACTAATGATTGTTAATGACTTGTTAAACATTTTCGGAGGTGACATACAAACACCTACTTTTGGAAAATGAAAAGTTCGAATATTCGAATTTTAGTTGTTTTGGCCATAGTCACACTGATTGGGATTGTGAGCACCCAGATCTATTGGGTCAATCGCGCCATCGATCA
>JANQST010000309.1 GCA_028279155.1 Cyclobacteriaceae bacterium | reverse complement strand
TGGATGCGTGGGAAAAGCAGAAAAAAAAGAAAAGAAAGTAGGTTAAATCATACGTTTCAGCTGAAACTTGGTGATGACTTCCTGCCCGTTTCGCAGATACTTGCATTTTACCTTCATGCCTTCTCGCCTTCTAAGCATTCCGACAATATCTGAAAGCGAAGAGTTTCCAAGATGCCTACCATTAATCTTGACAATTACATCACCTTTTCTGATGCCAGCGTCGTAGGCTGGGCTGTATTCTTTGATTTCAACAATTTCGAGCGTATCCAGGTTTTCTCCCTTGGCATTAAGTGTAAGACCGCTCATGTCGTGCTCGAATGCATCGCCATAATTCTTAGATTTTTCGAGATACATTTTTCCATTGCGATAATCGATGATTACATGTAATCGTCTAAGAATTTCTCCGCCTATCGTTCCATATTGAGATCCTCGCTTAATGGATTTGTTGTAGATACCTTCAAATGGAGCAGAAAAGAGAACGCTATCAAATGAAAATTGTGCAATGGAGAGATTGTCTAGCCTACTTAAGTAACCAGAAATTTCCCCTCCTATTCCTGTTCCAAGTCTCGTTACTATTTTATTGGAAGGAAGATACTTTTCTGCTGAAGCACTACTACTGAAATCCAACAATGCTGCGTGACTAGCACCCGTATCGACCATAATGTCCAACGAATTTGTTTCCTGTTTTTGAGATATGGAAGTGCTCAAAAATGGCTTACTATTTATTATGGTAATTGGAACACTTGTGAATCTCCTCTTAGGCTTGTAAGTTTTTGGGTCGTGGAGGATGAGCTTTTTTTCCTGGTAGTTTATTTCTACAACGAAGCGGCTGAAAATGTCATAACCAATGATACCATAAATTTCATCTCCCATGTTTTCGGAAAGCTTAAGATAATCTTCCTTAAGCACCAGCAAATTCATATTCTTTCCTACCAAACCTCCAGGTAGATAGAAGGTCATTCTGTTGGCAACATACACCTCAACAGAATCCTCAATTCCTGGGCCGGCTATTTTGAGTTCCCGGATGTATTGAGCATCCAAAATGTCTGCAAAGAGCTTCTCGGTTAGAATAGCTGTTTCTACCCCTGTGTCAACGATAAACTTAAGTGTCAGAAATTTATTTATCGTAATTGGAATGACGATCAAATTGTTGTACTCCTCAAATGCAATCTCCACTTTTTTGGAACCTTCAGGCATGGCAAATCCAAACTCTCTTTGTCCGGATGCCGACGCACAAATGCAGGTATTTAGAAGTAAAATGAATGCAAGAAGGCAAGCGGATTGGTACCTCATGTAAAACTTTCTCATTGATTCTATTGCACTCATTCAAACAACAGGATTTTAATCCAACCCTTATTACTTACACAAAAATTTAATCAAATAGATTTTGAATATCGACCTTCGAAAGACTTTTTACGAAGCTCTCTTCCACGTTGATTAAGTCTGAGGCCAATTTTTGCTTGTGTTCCTGTAGTTTCAAAATCTTTTCCTCTATCGTATCCTTGGTTATATACTTGTATGCAAAGACACTTTTTTTCTGACCAATCCGATGTGCCCGGTCGATGGCCTGAGCCTCTACGGCAGGGTTCCACCAGGGGTCTAGTAAGAATACGTAATCTGCTTTTGTAAGATTCAAGCCCGTGCCACCAGCCTTAAGTGAAATGAGGAAGATGGAGAAATCACCATTGTTTTGAAATAGCTCAACCTGGCTCTTTCGATCTTTGGTTGATCCATCCAAATATGCGTACTTCAACTCTTGACGATCGAGATACTCGGATACAATTTTTAGGTGTTTAACAAATTGACTAAAGATCAATACTTTATGCCCTTTCGATAGAGAGCTTTCAATCATGTAGGTTACTTCTTCAAGTTTGCCGGAAGCTCCATCATAATCAGGATTGATCATTTTTGGGTGATTGGCAATTTGGCGTAAATGACTTAACCCCTGCAACAGCATTATATGAGAGCGTGCAATTCCATCTGTTTCGATCACATCCATGATACGACTCCTAAATGCATTTTTCTCTTCCTCATACACTTCACGCTGATCCTCTGACATGGTACAGTACCTGATGTTAACTACTTTTTCCGGCAAATCTTTAGCCACCTGGGATTTGTCTCTTCGTAGAATAAAAGGCTTGATCAATGCATTGAGTTTCTGAATTTTTACTTCGTCTTTCTTTTTCTCAATTGGAAGTAGATATTCTTTTCGGAAATAGGTTTCATTCCCCAGCAATCCAGGATTCAAGAATCGCATCTGGGACCAGATATCCATTGTGCTGTTTTCAATAGGTGTCCCGGTGAGCACCAACTTTCTCCTCGATTTGAGGTCAAGTACCTTTTTGGAAATGAGGGAATCCGGATTTTTGATCGCTTGTGATTCGTCCAGGATGATGTAATTAAAGTAGAACTCGCTCAAAATTTCGGCATCTATCCGCGTGGTGCCATAACTGGTAATAACTAAATCATACTTGCTGAATAGCTCACTTTTTTTAGTACGGTTTATACCGGTATAGTTCAATATTTTCAACTTTGGCGTGAACTTTTTCACTTCCATTTCCCAATTGTAAAGAAGTGAGGTTGGCATGATTAGAAGGCTAGTGGAATCTTGGTTGATGTTCTTTTCGTGCTGTAACAGTGAAAGTGCCTGGATTGTTTTACCGAGCCCCATATCGTCCGCCAGACACCCTCCGAAATTGTAATCTTCAAGGAAACGCAACCAATTATATCCAGCAAGCTGATAGGGCCGTAGCTTTCCTTTGAAAGATGTAGGTGTTTCAAATTCTTCAATTTGTTCGAAATCAAGGAGCTGTTCCAATTTCCTGGAAACAGTTACTTTAGCCAGATCGCCTTCCTTCAATTCTCGAACCAGAGAGAGATGAATCTTATCCAATTTCACATCTCCACCATCGCTGTTAGAAAAGGCAAACAAATCTTTGTATCTAATAATCCAGGATTCGGGAATCACACCGAATTCACCATTAGGGAGTTTAATCTCCGTTTTCTCCTTGAGAATATGTTGCCGTACTACCGAAAAGGGGATCTCAAATTCACCAAATTTTATCGTCGCTTTCAGATCAAACCAATCAATTCCTTCATTTACCTCGAGCGCAAGGCTTGATTCTCCCAGAAAGTACTTTTTGCCATTCTGGACCTGATTTAATTCAAATCCTTCGAGCAATTCTTTTTGATTGTTGATCCAGTCGAAAGCCTTGGTTTTTGTAAGTGTTAGCCTGGAGTTCTTTAGTGGAAGCCCGGATTGATCAAGTTTTTGAATGATGTCTTTCTCAAGTTCAGTGTTGCGACTGATCCGATGGAATACATACTCACCTTCATTTTTCTCCATTGAGACACTTACACGGTTGAGTTTGTCTGCCTGGAAGTTGTAATCTCCGTAGTTGAATGATAGTTCAAAGAGCACTTTTTGAGACTCCTGATCAACTTCTTTCTGTTCGTCAAACAAACTGGTTGCCTTTGCAATGTGTACATCACTGAGGGTTAGCTTTGGGGTAGGTTCGGGCTTTTGTGTTCGAATCTCAAACCCTTTGGCATATACATTGAACTCAGCAATCAGTGGAGCAACGAACTTTTGATAATACGTCTCTTCCATTTCCTTCTGGATGAGAATAAACTTCTTATTAAGGAATGGCTTTATTTTCCCACCACTTACATCCTTTTCGAATGTGAAAAGCGTATCATTAACCACCATCCAAGCCGGTTCCTTACATAACAGATAGCTTCCATTTTGTCTGAACTCTACCTTTTCATCATCGAGTTTTATGGTAGGGAAATAGTGGGTGTTATCTTCATTTTTTCTGAAATGAAAGAGTATGGATGCTTTGTTTTCTGAGATATTGATCTTCTTCCAGGCAGGCTCTCCATCTTTGCCCATTTCATAGAGATTCTTTCCATTTAAAAGAGGAAGAATTTGAGATCTTCTTCGTTCGACATAGCTGTTGATCTCGTGTTGCAAAGCCTCATCTCCGTTTACTTTGTGATAGGTGGACAGAAAGAAAAGATCAGGTTTGACCTTCTTTTTCTGAAAATAGTTGGCCAAATGGTCTTGCTGGATCTCGTCCATTAGCTTGATCATTTTGTAATCAGCATCGTTGAGTTTAGCACCAAATTCCATCGCATTTTTAGAAGAAATGTTCTGATGCGAATAAGTCAGGTTTCCTTTCTCGTTGAGCTGTATCGCAAAAGATTCAAACAGGTAGCCAAGGTACTCATGCTCGTAGAGTGAGTAGACAATTTCAAACGGTTGTTCAGGTGAGACTTTCAAAGTTTTTAATTCGTAGACAAACTTCGAAACTAATGAAAATATGCAGTATGAAGATGCAGTTTCAGCAGGATTTTTTTACCTATTGAAGCGTCTGAGTAGAAAAAGATCTACTCGCCTTTTTTGCTGGTTGAATAGAAGCTAATATCGTAACAATTATGGTAATTAGTGCAGTCGCAATTACATCTGGTAACTCCACCTTGACAGGATAACTAGGGACTACAGCACTATCCATTCCCATGCTTATAAATCCGAATTCTTGTTGTAGTAGGCTGATGGCAAGTCCTAGCACCATACCTAGGCTTGCTCCGGATAGAGCAATGATTCCACCCTCGAAGAGGAATATTCGCTGGATAAGATTGCTGGAGGCACCATTTGCGATTAAAACAGCAATATCTTTCTTCTTTTCGATAGCCAACATGGATAGTGAGAAAAAGATGTTGACAGAGGCAATGGCAATAATAGAGGCAAAGGTTACATACACAAATAGTTTTTCGATATTCAATGTTTTATAAAGATCGCTATGTAGTTCTTCCCCTGATCGAACAACAAATCCTGACCCCAGCGCGGATTGTAAATTGGTTTTAGTTTCGGCAATCGAGCCACCAGAACTGATCTCAACTTCAATAGAAGTTCGTTTGTCTCCGTATTTAAATAATTTATTGGCGAAGGCAAGTGGGACGAAAATGAAGTTCTCGTCATAATATTTTTCAATCGCAAAAATTCCACCTGGTAAAATGTTTTGCAGATTATATAGTTGTTCAGGGTTGATAACTCCGGGAGCTATATTTTTTGGATAATAGACCTGGAGTGTATAAAACTCATTTTTGAGATTAAGTGAAAGATCGTATTGAATACCTCTTCCAATCAGCGCATAAGGGATGCTATCTCGAACAAGCGAAAATTCACCAGAGACCACAGCATCTTTGATCCCACTGTTATCTTCGAATGAATGACTTACTCCTTTTAGTCGTACCACACGTTGCGCTTCCTTGTATTTTACCAATACATTGTCCTCAATTATTTCGGTGAGCGATAAAACACCAGCAGTTGATTCAATTTTGCTTTTGAGATCCTCGGACAACTGAAATGATTTGCCTTCCGAAGGTGTAACTATTATGGCTGGATCAAAATTTCCATACAGCGACCTTAACAATCCTTCGAGCCCATTAAAAACAGAAAGAGCGATGATCAAACTCATGGTTCCAAAGGCGACCACAATCATCGAAATCATCGAGATGATATTAATGAAATTTTTCTTTTTCCCAGATAAAAAATACTTGCGTGCTATGAAATAGGGAAGGTTCATTCCTCAGGCTTGATATTAAGACCGCTAATCAAACGATCAATCTTTGACGCATTTTCCTCTGTGTCATCATGAAAAAATGCCAATTCAGGAATAATGCGAACTCGGGAACCTATTTTCTTGCCAAGTTTTAATCTTACCTCACTTTTTACGCTTTCAAGATTTTGAAAAACTTTCTCCGCTTCTTTAATTGGGAACACACTCAAGTAGACTCTTGCCAACCCCAGATCGGGTGAAACATTTACTTCCGTTATTGTGACAAGAGCATTTCCAAAAAAATGCATCGTGTCCTGCTGAAAAACTTCTGCCAGGTCTTTCTTAAGCTGTCTTCCAAATTTGGTTTGTCTCTTGCTCTCCATGTTGCAAATATCCCAAGATAATCACAAACATGATTTAACGCTTTTATGGTAATTTCGATTTTGAAATTCATGCCATAGGCGCAGAAAAAATTTGCTACGATTTTTTAGAATAAATGACCCTTACAGGCTTGTCTTTATCTTCCTGATATTGATAGTGGTCCGTATCGTTCAGAGTAGCTTTATCGAGGGTCAATTTGTGATGGAATTGAAATGGCTCCTGTTAGGAGAATGGTTGGACAAAGGGTTCAAAATGTATCGGGAAGCATATGATTATACAGGGCCTTTGGCTGCTATGATCTACAAGTTTCTAGATTTTGTTTTTGGAAGAAGTCCCTTTGCTCATCATGCCGTCAGCTCATTGGTGGTCATCTTTCAGGCTGCACTCTTTAATGCCATCCTTCTGAAGAACAAAGCTTTTGACGAAAACAACTATTTACCTGCTTTCTTCTATGTGATTGTTATTCTTAGCATTCCTGATTTTATGTCATTGTCTCCACAGCTCATGAGTATGACATTTATTCTGAAAGCGTTAAGTAGTGTTTTAAGGAGAATAGACAACCAGGTTACTGATGAGCTTTTTTTGAATTCCGGACTTTTTGTTGGGATTGCTGCAATGATTTATTTGCCTGCGGCAATCTTTTTCTTCGTATTCCTTGTTTCACTGATTGTTTTTTCCTCCGCGATAACCCGCAGACTTTTGCTTTACTTCTTTGGGTTTACATTGGTTATAGGTCTATGTGCTGTCTACTTTCTATGGCGAGGGGACATCTACAATTTCACAGAATTCTTTTTTAAACAAGGATTGCTATTGGAAGCAGATCAGCTATTATCTGTTTGGGACATTACTAAAATTTCTGCATTCTTAATTGGTGTTTTTGTAGTAGCAATCTTCAAGGCGATATCAGCTTCAAGGCTTACCAATTTTCAGCAGCGCTTGCAACAAGTAATCTGGTTTATGTTTCTCGGGGGAATTGGATGTTTTTTTCTAGCAAATAAGAAAACAGGCCTTGAGCTTCTTTACATGACCCCATTGTTGGCTTATTTTCTTACTCATTATTTTATGCTGGTGCGGAAAAAGATTTTCAAGGCAATTATGTCCGCCATTGTTGTCTTTGGGCTGATTAGCTTTAACATTTATTCCTATTCAAGCTTTTTGGAGCCCTTGATTGTTAGTGAAATTGAGGTCAGTGAAGAAAATGTCTTGGTTTTGGATGAAGACTTTAGTTACTACCTCAATAAAGAAGCCGGTACTCCCTGCTTTTCAAAACCAATATGTTTACAAGCGTTTGAAGGGTTGGATTATTACGAGTCCTCTGCAGGAATTTACAAACTGATTGATCAAGCAAAACCAGAATTGATTGTCGATAACATTGGGATTACAGAAAGTTTGTTTTTTCGATTCCCTCTCTTAGAGGGGCAATACGTAAAAAGAGGATCAAATAACTACGTTCGGATCAGCAATTGATCTTATCTACCCTTCGCTGATGTCTGCCTCCTTCGAATGGGGTAGAGACAAATGTATCAACAAGACTTTCAGCATACTCATACGCCAGAAACCTGGCTGGAATACAGATAATGTTTGCATTGTTGTGTTGTCGGGCCAAAGAGGAAATCTCAGAATTCCAACAAAGCGCGGCCCGAATTCCTTCGTGCTTGTTGGCAGTCATTGCCACGCCGTTGCCACTACCACAGATGAGAATTCCAATTTCATTTTCTCCTGAAAAAACTGCATTTGCAAGCGGATGAACATGATCTGGGTAATCAACCGATCCATCTGAGGAGGGGCCAAAGTCTGAGACATCATGGTTTCCCTCTTTCAAATGCGCGATCAATCTCTCTTTATAATGAAAGCCAGCATGATCTCCTCCAATTGCAATTTTCATCTTGATTGGTATTTAAAGTGTGACAATAATTAAGCTCTAAGATAACCAACTCCGATCACGTCAGTTTAGGTCTTTCGTTTTTCAATTCTTTTTGCAATCAATATGCTCATTTGATAGAGCAGCATTAATGGTAATGCGATCAGAATTTGACTGAAAGGGTCAGGTGGAGTAATCATAGCCCCAAGGATAAGAATTACAATAATTGCATGTCTTCGATATCTTTTCATAAGTCCCGAACTCACCAACCCTGCTTTGCTTAAGAAATATACGATGACGGGAAGTTGAAATAGAAGACCACTCCCAAAAACGATCATCGTAACAGAGCTCACATAAGAGTTGAGGTCAAACCGGTTTTCAAGAGTCGCTGAAACTTCATAGGTGGCAAAGAACCGAATTGATATTGGTGCGATAATGAAATATCCGAATAATATCCCCAATGCAAACAGTGTGCTTACAGAGAAGGTCGCCCCTCTTGATGCTTTTCTTTCTTTAAAATAAAGACCGGGTCTGATGAACCTCCAGATTTCCCAGAAAAAATAAGGAAAGCCCAAAATGAGACCGGCAGCAAAGGATACGGTAATATGGGTCATAAACTGACCTCCAAGTTTTCTACTGATTAATTCAAAGGGAAGACTGTCCACGCACAAGGCCTGTGTGTTAAGCATTGCGGCCAATTCGCATAGCTTTCGGTACGTCCAGAAATCAGTACGTGAGGGTCCAAGTATGAGTGTGTCGATGAAGAAATCCTTGGCGGCAAAGGCGGCAACACTAAAGACCATAATGGCAATCAGCGAACGTATGATATGCCATCGCAACTCTTCCAGGTGATCCAGGAAGGACATCTCTTGTTCGTCACCAATTTGATCTAATGGCATAGCTTATTTAAATAGTGGGAAACCACTCATCCACTGGTTGACTTCCGATTTCAACTCGGCAACCTTGTCTTCATCGTCTTTATTCACAAGTACTGCATCAATGATATCAACCATTTTGCTCATATCACTCTCAACAAGTCCTCTTGTGGTTATTGCCGGTGTTCCCATTCGCATTCCAGAAGTAACAAATGGACTCTTATCATCAAAGGGCACCATGTTTTTATTGACGGTGATGTCTGCCTTTACAAGTGCATTTTCAGCATCCTTCCCAGTGATATCCTTTGATCGCAGATCTATCAAGATCAAATGATTATCGGTCCCTTTGGAAATCACATCGTATCCTTTTGCCACAAATGCCTCTGCCATCGCTTTTGCGTTCTTTTTTACTTGCATGACGTACTTCATGTAGTCATCTGATAAGGCTTCTCCAAATGCAATGGCTTTCGCGGCGATAATATGTTCCAAAGGACCGCCTTGCGTTCCCGGAAACACTGCAGAATCCAGCAATGCACTCAATTTTTTGACAACTCCTTTTGGTGTCGTTAACCGCCAAGGGTTGTCGATATCATCCCGAACCAGCACCATTCCGCCCCTAGGTCCTCTTAAAGTTTTATGGGTAGTAGTAGTAACTACATGGCAGTATTCAAGTGGGTCACTTAAAAGGCCTCGAGCAATTAGTCCTGCTGGATGTGAGATATCAGCAAGTAATATTGCCCCGACCTCATCAGCAATAGCCCTAAATCTTTCATAGTCCCAATCACGGCTATATGCAGAAGCACCACATATGATCATTTTTGGCTTCTTTTCCCGAGCCACTTTTTCCAGATGATCATAATCAATCAATCCGGTTTCTTTTTCAACCCCATAAAAGTTGGGCTTGTACAACTTACCTGAGAAATTGACAGAAGATCCATGCGTCAGGTGGCCTCCATGAGAAAGGTCAAATCCAAGAATTTCGTCGCCTGCATTTAATAGGGCAAGCATAACTGCAGCATTGGCCTGGGCACCGGAATGGGGTTGTACATTGACCCATGTAGCTCCAAAAAGTTCTTTGGCTCGCTCCCTTGCTAGATCCTCAATTTGATCTACCACTTCACAACCACCATAATATCTTTTGCCGGGAAGCCCTTCCGCATACTTGTTGGTTAGGACACTTCCCGCCGCTTCCTGTACCTGGGGAGAAACAATATTTTCGGAAGCAATTAACTCGATCCCGTTGAGTTGCCTGTTCTTTTCGGCTTCAATAAGATCAAATACTTTAAGGTCTCTTTGCATGGCGCCAAAATTAAGTGAGACAGTTTATATCTTCGCTACTCTCTCAGTGTAAATATGGCGAAATCGAAGACCGTCTTTTTTTGTCAAAATTGTGGCAACGAATCCGCGAAATGGATTGGCAAATGTCCATCCTGCAATGAATGGAATACTTATGTAGAGGAGGTCGTTACCAAACAATCATCAGCACCTGCAGAATTTTCACACGAACGCTCCAAGCCTGTGAATCTGAAAGAAACGGAAGTAGCTGAAAAGGAAATTAGAGTTTCATCTCAAATTGGTGAGCTGGATAGGGTTCTAGGTGGTGGAATCGTGAGTGGATCGTTGATTTTGGTTGGGGGTGAGCCGGGAATAGGGAAGTCTACGCTTTTGTTACAAATGGCTCTGAAACAAAATAACATGGTACTTTATGTTTCAGGTGAAGAAAGTGTACAGCAAATCAAAATGCGGGCAGAGCGCATTGGGAAAACACCGGAGAACTGCTTTCTGTATGCGGAAACCGGATTATCAGAAGTACTCAACCAAGCTGATTCATTGGGTCCGGATATCATGATCATCGACTCGATTCAAACACTGCACTCTGATCGGATTGAGGCGTCAATAGGGTCCATATCCCAAGTAAAGGAATGCACTGGCCAGCTTATGAAGTTCGCCAAACAGAAGAATATTCCTATTTTTCTCATCGGACATGTAAATAAGGATGGTGCCATAGCCGGACCAAAAGTTTTGGAGCACATGGTGGACACAGTTCTGCAGTTCGAAGGAGATAGACATTTATCATACCGAATATTGAGAACGATTAAAAATAGGTTTGGATCAACATCAGAACTTGGGATTTTTGAAATGAATAGTTCTGGTCTGAGAGAGGTGGAAAATCCATCCGAGGTTTTAATCTCTCCAAGAGAGCCCGGTTTGAGCGGAATTAGCCTTGGTGCCACACTTGAAGGAAACCGTCCATTGATTCTCGAGACACAAGGCCTGGTAAGTCCTACAAGCTATGGTAATCCACAAAGAAGCACAACGGGATATGACTACAAGCGACTGACCATGCTTTTGGCGGTTATGGAAAAGCGGTTAGGGATCCGACTAAGTAGCCAGGATGTATTCTTAAACATAGCAGGAGGGATTAAAGTACAGGATACCGCTTTAGACCTCGCGATCTGCACATCCATCTTTTCATCTTTTGAAGATGCCCCAATTTCAGATGATGTTTGTTTTGCTGGAGAAGTAGGTCTAGGGGGAGAGATTCGTCCGGTTGGTAGAATAGAGAGCAGAATAAATGAAGCTGAAAAATTAGGGTTTAAGGAGATATACATTTCAAAGCACAATTTGAAACCGAAAGATTTTTCGCAATTTAAAATCTCAGTGAAGCCGTACTCTAAACTCAGCGATTTATTCCAGGATCTTTTTTGAAAATCAGTTTTTGTGCCTTCCTGTTAAGCTTTTTTTGATCACCTTTTTCTTTTTCCTTTTCTTCGGCTTAATGTCATCTCGTTGATTGATGCTTCTCTTATAGAATGGTTTTGGAGGACTTGTGCCAGCCGGAGAATTTGGTTCAACTTTCTTTTTCGGACTGCCGCCTGTATCTACATCAGGTTTCTTTTGGCGTGGGATGATAGAGTAAATCTCATCACGTTTTTTGTTTTTGACTTTTTTACCGAGGAAAGAACCTGAATCTATACCCTTAGGACCATCAAGGGTTCCATCATTACTACTCTTACCAAACCCTTTGGATCTCGCAAGAGAAGAGTTGGACCTAAGTCCAGTATCTCGTTCTCTAAATCTTAGATTTATGCCAAACCTGAAATCAAATGCCTTAAAATCTGGAGCTGAAAAATTGATAACCTGATCAGCAGCCATATAGAATTGTACCGGTCCCCCATTGACTGTAAAGGCAGCTCCAACATTAAAGAATTGTTGTGGGAGCTTCAATGCGCTTCCTGATAAGGTTGCTATTTTTCCAAATCTTCGTGTGACACCACCTCCGTAAAGCAATTTCAATTGCCCCTGGATGTAACGCGCTCCAACAGAAGCATAGAAATCCATACTTTGATCGTAATGATAGATCCAGCTACCATATGCTCTTACTGGCAACCAGGTTTTGTACGTTTCATTGGTTTCGGTTGCATCGAATTTATTGAAGAGAGAATCCTCTAGTGCATCAACTAAATCTCCAACACCATCCAGGTTCACGCCGCTATAAGTAAATGTCGTGTCGGTTAGGGTTTGATTAACCACATTGGTATTCCAGTTGATCCATCCAAGGTCAAGTAGTGATCCGGAAATGGAATAATACCTGTTTAGTTTGTACTCTCCTCCAATGTCAATAGCAAACCCAGTGTTTCCGCTAGATACCAAATGACTACCAAGGTCTCCTTCGTCTCCATTTAAGATATCTATTCCTGCAGTTCTTAGTTGGGCATTTTGAAGATCAACGTCCATCTGGAAAAAATCGGCATTGGTAGTTATGTTGGCTCTGGCATTACCAGGAACACTGGCATTAGTGAATCCCATCAAATACTTAGCTCTAATTCCAAAATCAATCTGACCATTTACTGAATAAGCATATCCAATCCCTATTTCCCTGAAATGAGAAGCCATTAAGCCAACATTTCCAATTTTGACTTTATCTCCAAGTAGAGGATCATTACCGTCAATTCCAACCTCAAGCAATTCCTTAGGAAAAAGCAAATCTGCTTCAACCCGTTCATTCGCAAAGAAACTTATGAAAGCACCAGCGGGGAATTTATATCCCACATGAAAAAGGCTAATGTTGGCATGTCCACTTACAAGGTTCTGATTCTTGATATTAGATAAGATCTTATCTCTATCCAACAGGACTGAATTGTTTTCTTTGGTGAATGCATCGTTGTAGCTCAATGCATTGTTGACATGTAAATGAATACCAGATAATACGGGCAAACCAATAAAAAGGCTACCTCTAGGAACCCAGGCAGGATTCAATGAATTGTTCTGGAATGTTTCTCTACCGAGATGATAGAAAGACATACTCGTCTGACCAAATAAGGTAACGGTTATTAGTGTGGCTAATATGGTAACGGTGATCTTGCGCATTTAGAGATCATCTAAGTCAACATCGATAATAGCGCTAATTCCCAGTGAAACCTCAAGTCTGTAATTAGATAAGATTTTCACAAAAATATCTCTAGAGTTAAGACTTCCTGGAGTATTCAGTGTGACCGTCATTTCAATATAGGTTTGGTCAGTAGGAGGAGAAGAGAAAACTTCAATCGCATCATTATCTAATGGAATATCTTCGAAAGCTCCACTTGGATCGGTCACTTCGCCATTGACATTTATAAAAGGCGATGCTAGAACATCAGCCTCAATATCAATTCCAGGTGCGGTGAATAGTGTACTATCACCTGGAGGGCGAGTGCCATCGTTCCTTAGAAGAGTGCTGTCTTTGACCTGAATCAGTAGTGTCGCGGAAAAAGGCATCTCATTTATGGTTACGATCCTTAATTCGGCAGAGTCAATTTCTGAGGTTTCATCTCCAACGAAATCGGTGCTGAACCCATCATTCAGGCTAAGATTGATCGATTGTTGTAAGTCCTCTAGCCGAACTTCTAATGGAATTTCAATTTCCATTGTGGCGTTAATTTCATTCTGATCTGTGATGAAGTTTATTTGATTGGGATCATATGGATTCGAAATAGCTGAGACATCAAACCCTAGTCTTGCTGGTGAAGTGGCAAGAAGGTCGACAAGTGACGAATTCCCACTGTTTATTCGGATCGTGTCACGGACAATCGGGCCAGGGTTGTTGATGTCACCACTGGCGATTACAGGAATATTGTCTACTATATCGCCAGATAAGAAAGTTTGAGGGCCGCCTTGTCCATCGTCTCCGAACAACCCGGAAAAATCAACACCAATAGGAATACCGATTGAATTTTCGAAGAAGAAGCTAATTACAGGATTACCAAAGAATATTCCCTCCTCACCCATTTCTCGGAAAAATTCAATGTCGACTGTTTCGCTTCCAACCTGAACTGTATCCTGACCAAACTTTCCATATATCACAGAGAAGGTTTGATTAGCAAAGGTGATGTCGAAAGCAATTGATTCGGTACCAACAAAATTTTGACCAGCCGCAAGATTTATGTTCCCTGTGAAATCTACGGTAAACTGATTGCCGGTTCCTGATAGCAAAACCTTATGTTGTGGAATATCGAGCCTTCGGAGTGGATTGGTAGAACTGACAACAAGTGGCAATTCATTCGTGGCAGTCACAAAGTTGGTGAAGGTGAACATGTAATCCAGCGTTCCCTGAATGTCGGTTGTAACATTAATAGAAACCTCACCGCCAGAATAGAAAGCCGAATCAATCACATCCGTTGGATCGTCGGGGTTGAAATTGAAAGTAAAGGATTGAGTGAGCGGTATAGTAGCTGCTCCAGCGGTTGCTCCAACCCCGCTTAAGTCAATGTTCCCTCCATTTGTGATATCATCGATCTGGATGAAGTCCGTGTTTGATGCATAGCTTATTGAATCATAATAAAGCAATGTGATTAACGAATCTTCGTCCACCTGGAAGTCAAGCGTGCTGTCTTCCTGATCCAGTATTAGTTCTCGTATGGTATAGGTAGCAGTGCCCAGCGGGAAATCAAACGTTCCATTCACCGTAGGCAAATCGATATTATCGAATTCCAGCTCATTCGTATTGCAGCCAGCAAACAAAATCACCGAAAAGGCTATGAACACAAATTTTTTCACCATTACAAGTCTGTGATAAAATTAAGTCTTATTGGATAATAATTTTATTTTTTCGATTAAAGCCCAAAATACCCTGTAAACCACCTGTATGTAATAGGATTATTTTGAGATTTTTTTCAAATTTATCGCTATTAATCATATTCCAAACGGCAAAAAAGCTTTTTCCAGTATAAATGGGGTCAAGAGAAATGGCGAATACTTCTTTAAACCAATTGATAAATTCGATTAATTCTTTATTCGTTTTTCCATATCCTCCAAAATGGAAATCAGTATTGATAGCAAAATTTTTGTTCTTAACTTGAAATCGATCTATCAGCTTTTCCATCTCGTCGACAATAAAATCTCCTTTCAAACTACTTATTCCTATTACATTTTGCGATCCAGAAACCCCAGCCAGTACTCCACAAAATGTCCCACCCGTTCCTATGGGCAATGCAATGACATCAAAATCCATATCAATCTCATCTACTAGTTCTTTACATCCTTTTATAGCTAATTCATTTGTTCCACCCTCTGGAAGAATGTAACAACCAGGATATTTTTTTTTTAGATTTTCAGGATTTTCCCGGAGCTTGGAGTAGGTGCTTCTTTCCACAAATTCCAGCTCCATTCCTTTAGCAGAAGCAAACCGAAGCGTTTCATTGCTTTCAGGACTGAGCTCGTCTCCTCGAATAAGACCAATTGTTCTTAATCCATATTCTTCACCCGCGGCTGCTGTTGAGTAGATATGATTACTGAATGCTCCGCCAAGTGTTAATATGGTAGAAGCCCCATTATTTTTAGCCTCCTGAAGATTGTATTTTAACTTTCTCCACTTGTTCCCCATGATCTCTTTATGAATCAAATCATCCCTTTTTACAAAAAGCTTTATCTCTTTCTTTTCAAGAATAGGATGAGATAATTCTTCAATTGGACTGGGGAGTCTTGCCATCGCTTAAATTTACATTCATGTCAGAGGAACAACAGGATTTTGATGAAGAGCTTTATGAGCATCATCGGATTGAGGTAGACGCTGGACAGGAGCTTCTGCGTATCGATAAATTCTTAATGGATCGCCTTCCCAATGTGACTCGAAATAAAGTGCAAAGTGGAATTAAAGATGGATTTGTCAAGGTCAATGATCAGGCAGTGAAACCGAATTACAAGGTTCATCCCGGAGATACAATTTCTGTTGCTCTTCCGGAGCCTCCCAGGGATGAGGAAGTTGTTCCCGAAAATATTCCGCTGGATATTGTTGTTGAAGATGAGCATATCCTTATTGTAAATAAGCCGGCCGGAATGGTAGTGCACCCAGCCTATCAGAATTGGTCCGGTACCTTGGTTAATGCACTGGCTTATCATTTTCAAAATCTTCCGGAAATGAAGGGAAATGATGGTCGGCCTGGGCTGGTTCACCGAATTGACAAGGACACTTCAGGTCTCCTGGTTATTGCTAAAACCGAAGTTGCAATGAACAGCCTGGCAAAACAATTTTTTGATCACTCGATTGAGCGAACATATCATGCACTTGTGTGGGGTTCACCTGAAGAAGAAAAAGGAACTATAAACGTTAATGTGGGTCGGAGCCTAAAAGACAGACGGATTACAATGGCTTTTCCAGAAGGAGATTTTGGTAAAAATGCGATCACCCACTATGAAGTAATTAACGACCTTCGATATGTTTCGCTTTTGAAATGTAACCTGGAGACAGGAAGAACCCACCAAATCAGGGCTCATATGAAATACCTTGGACACCCTCTATTCAATGATGCCATGTATGGTGGAGATCAAATCCTTAAAGGAACGATATTCACCAAATACAAGCAGTTCGTTCACAATTGTTTTAAAATCATGCCCAGACAGGCCTTGCACGCGAAGACCCTGGGATTTATCCATCCTATTACAAAAAAGAAAGTCTTCGTTGAGTCAGAGCTCCCCGAAGACTTCCAAAATGTGATCCAAAAGTGGATCAACTACATTGATCATTCAGACCAGACTTAATTCTTGTTGACAATTTCCTTCAATTCTTTCACAGGATCTTTGTGAGCGGTATCCAATCCTGTCACTTCAAGCTCAATATTCCTATACTCAGCATTCTTTTTGAAATCCGTTATGATCTCTCGTATGTCAGGATGAATGAAATAAGAACGAGATGCATCGATAAGCACTTTACTATCATTAGGTATGTGAGAAATTGTATCCATCATGCTAGCCTTACTTAGAAAAGTAAGGTTCTCGGCTAACTCAATGTACATTTTGCTTGATCCATTTTCTTCAACGTGAGTTAATGCGTATGGCTTCTTCAGGTTTGCATATAAAATTTCGAAAATTCCAACGACCAAACCAAGTACAATTCCGATCAAAAGATCTGTGAAAATGATGCCAACAATAGTCACCGCAAAAGGAATGTATTCTGATCTACCAGACTTGAACATCTCTTTGAATAATGCTGGCTTTGCAAGTTTGAACCCTACCAGAATTAGAATGGCAGCAAGGCTGGATAGTGGAATCATATTCAAAATTCTTGGTATAAGGATTACTGAGATCAACAATAATATCCCATGGAAAATCGCAGACATTTTCGTTTTGGCTCCTGATTGAACATTCGCAGAA
>JANQST010000206.1 GCA_028279155.1 Cyclobacteriaceae bacterium | reverse complement strand
TCTTCTATAGGGCTATTCACATTTGCCTTACATGAAACGAAACGCCGTACCAAGGAAATTGGAATACGCAAGATTAATGGAGCAACAATTCAGAATGTCTTTTCACTTTTGAGTGTTTCATTTCTTAAATCAATTTTAATTTCGTTTGTTGTGGCTTGTCCAATTGCTTGGGTTTTGATGAGTAGATGGCTGGAGAATTTTGCTTATCGCGTACCGATTAGCTGGTGGATCTTTGTCTCGGCAGGAATTGTTGCGCTAATTATGGCTATGCTTGCGGTGAGCTGGCAAACATTGAAGGTAGCTCAAAAGAATCCCGTTGAAAGTCTACGGTATGAGTAGGTCAAAATGAATCACCAACCACTCACGTAATTAGTCCAGTTGGATAACCTGCCTTATTGCATTTCTTCCTAAATTCATCGGCCAAATCAACTTAATCTAAATCCGATGAATAAAATAAGACTATTCCAGGCGGTTTTCCTGCTACTGCTTGGATTTGGAGGATGGTCGCAAGTCACTGTTACCCCGAACGATGTACAAGATCAGCGCGATCGGGCGTATGCATTTACAAATGCTACCATTATGGTGGATTATCAAACCAGGATTGATAATGCCACACTTTTAATTAAAGAAGGAAAAGTGGTTCGAGCCGGAGCTAATGTAACTGTGCCGGCGGGATACACCACCATTGACTTGGATGGTAAATACATTTACCCTTCGCTCATTGACCTTCACACCAACTATGGACTCCCTGAAGTGAAACGAAGGAGTGGCGGAAGCTTCTTCTCTTCAGCTGAGCAAATACTTACGAAGACGAAAGGGGCTTACAATGCTAATGAAGCCATAAAGTCAGATTACGTAGCTGGAGAAGAATTTTCCGGTAACAAAAAGGACGCAGATGGGCTGAGAAAAATTGGCTTTGGAGCGGTTATGACATTCAGGCCTGATGGCTTGGCAAGAGGAACTGCTGCATTTGTCACATTAGGTAACAATGACAATGAAGATTTACTTTCAGCAAGTGCTTCGGCAAATTACTCGTTCAGGAAAGGAACTTCGAATCAGGGTTATCCATTTTCGAAAATGGGATTTATTTCATTGCTTCGTCAAACCTATATGGATGCCGAATGGTACGGACAATTCAACCCGCGACCGTTCAAAGATCAGGCACTTGAAGGGTGGATTTCTTCTCAAAATCTACCACAAGTATTTGATGCAGGCGGCTGGATTGACGTATTGAGGGCAGATAAAATAGGAGATGAATTTGGTGTTCAATACATCATTAAAAGTTCTGGTGATTCTTACCAACGAATTAATGAAGTGAAGAACACAAGAGCTTCACTGATCGTACCTGTTAATTATCCTGATGCTTATGATGTAGATGATCCTATTGATGCCGAAAGTGTTAGTCTGGCTGATATGAAGCATTGGGAGTTGGCGCCAACTAACCTGGGAAGATTAGAAGCTGCTGGAATTTCATTTGCAATTACTACTTCAGGTCTTAAAAAGAAATCAGACTTTCTGGGAAATGTTAGAAAAGCAATCGAAAATGGTCTTTCGGAAAATGCTGCGCTAAGGGCTTTGACTGATACACCAGCAAGACTTATGAGAATGAATAGCCAGGTGGGTAGCCTGAGGTCAGGAATGTTGGCGAATTTCATCATCACCTCAGGTGGATTGTTTGATGAGAAGACGGTAATTCATGAAAATTGGGTTCAGGGCAATCCAAACCGCTACAAGCCTTTGGATGTATCCGATTTTGCTGGGAAATACACATTGACCGTAGACGGCAAAACGTACCAGATGGAAGTTAGTGGGAAGCCAGGTTCTCAGAAAGCCAAAATCATTGTGAATGACTCCACTACTATCAATGTGACAGGCAAATTCGAGGAGAACCTAGTTTCGATGAACTTTCCAGAAGAAGCCAAGGGAGATGCGCTTATCAGACTTTCCGGCTGGGTAAATGATAACGGGTGGAAAGGTACCGGTCAGCTAGTGAATGGCAACTGGATTGATTGGTCTGCCGCTAGATCCGGAGATCTGGAGAAAAAGGAAGATAAGAAAGGTGGTTCAGAAAATGGAAATGATGAAGCTGTTACTGTAGGAGACGTTATTTTCCCATTCATGGCTTATGGAAACAAAGAGCTACCAAAACAGGAAACCATTCTATTTAAGAATGCTACTGTATGGACAAACGAAGAGGAAGGTGTAGTTGAAGAAACAGATGTGCTCGTTAAAGGAGGTAAAATTGCTGGAGTTGGCAAGGGGTTAAGTGATCCGGCAGCCACAGTATTTGATGCAACTGGCAAGCACTTAACCAGCGGAATCATTGACGAACATACACATATCGCCGGAGGAGGAAATGATGTTGCAACTAACTCTTCGATGGTTCGAATAAAAGACCAGGTAAATTCAGAAGACATCAATATCTATCGATCACTTGCCGGCGGTGTTACTGCTGCACAAGTACTTCATGGATCTGCCAATCCTGTTGGTGGCCAGTCTGCTCTGATCAAATTAAGATGGGGAGCTTCTCCTGAAGGACTCAAGATTCAAGGTGCAGACGAATACATCAAGTTTGCCCTTGGTGAGAATGTGAAGCGTTCCTCCAATAGCAATTCTGTTAGATATCCTCAAACGAGGATGGGCGTAGAGCAGGTGTTTATGGATGGATTTACAAATGCATTGGAATATCAAAAAGAGTGGAACGCCTACAACAATATTCCTCGAAAAAACAAAGCATCCGCAACGAAACCACGTCGTGACCTGGTTGATGAAGCAATGTTAGAGATCATCAATAAAGAACGCTTCATTACGTGTCACTCCTATGTGCAGTCAGAAATCAATATGCTAATGAAGGTCGCAGAGAAATTTAATTTCAACGTCAACACCTTCACACACATCCTGGAGGGATATAAGGTAGCAGATAAAATGAGAGAACACGGAGTAGGCGCTTCTACATTCTCAGATTGGTGGAATTACAAATGGGAAGTTAGATATGCCATTCCGTACAATGCAGCAATCATGCACAACGAAGGTGTAGTTACTGCTATCAACTCTGATGATGCAAACAGTGGTCGAAGACTTAATCAGGAAGCAGCTAAGTCTGTAAAGTACGGTGGAATGTCAGAAGAAGATGCGTGGAAGATGGTTACGCTTAATCCCGCTAAGCTTTTGCACTTGGATGATCGCATGGGTAGTGTAAAGGTTGGCAAAGATGCTGATCTGGTGCTTTGGAGCAACCATCCATTGTCAGTGTATGCCAATGTTGAAAAGACGGTTGTTGATGGTGTTGTCTATTTTGATGCAGAGAAAGATCAATTGGCACAGGAAGCTGTTCTTGCAGAAAGAGCAAGGCTCATTCAGAAAATGAAAGGCGTGAAAAAAGCTGGTGGTAGAACTCAAAAAGGAGGTTCTCGTATTCAGCTTGAATTTCATTGTGATGACGTGAAAGCTGCACAGATTTTTG
>JANQST010000200.1 GCA_028279155.1 Cyclobacteriaceae bacterium | reverse complement strand
GCATGTGTAAGCAATAAGCCGGTTTCATAAGGATCGAAATCGTCATCGTCCGGCTCTTCGTCAAACAATTGACGATAAGAAGCAGCTATTTTCTCAATTCTATCAAATCGCCCTCCTTTCCTACTTTCCCGACGATGAGTACGTAAAGCTTCAACTCTAACATTAATGTCAATGCCAGCTTCTTTTCCTAATGGATCTCTCTCCTCCAACAAAGCAGCAATATCTGCAGCAAGCGATACCAGGTCTTCTTCTTCAGCCATTAAAAGCATGTGGGCTAACCTGGGATGACATGGCAACTGATGCATGTTTTTTCCGTGTTCAGTGATTTTCCCATTTTCAAGTGCTTCTAATTGATGCAATGTTTCCTGTGCCGCCATCCATGCTCCTTTCGGAGGTGGGGTCATCCATGTCAACTGATTGGGATCAATGATCCCCCATTTGGCAAGATCCAGTGCCAAAAATGAAAGGTCTGCCTCTGCAATCTCAGGTGTAATGTGTTCAGCCTTCCTGTTTTCGGTTGTTTTTGACCACATTCGATAGCAGACACCCGGACCCAAACGTCCGGCCCGCCCAGCTCGTTGATTTGCAGAATCCTTGGAAATTTCTACAGTTACCAGGCGAGATAAGCCTGATCTTGGGTCCCACTTTGAAGTTCTTCCAAATCCAGTGTCCACAACAATGTGAACGCCCTCGATAGTGAGGCTGGTCTCAGCAATTGAGGTTGCTAGTACCACCTTTCTTTTCCCTTCTTTGTTTGGAAGGATCGCTGATTTCTGTTTTCCATATGGAAGCTGACCATAGAGTGGATGAATTGCAAAGCCTTTCAAAGACCTTCTAAGTTGCTCTTCACACTTGGTGATTTCTCCTTGTCCTGGAAAAAATGCCAGTACATCTCCTTCATGTTCCTTTACCGCTCGCTGGATGGTTCGTGCTGTCATTTCCGGAAGTAACATTTGATCATTCTCGCCAACATGAATGACTTCTACGGGAAATTGACGACCTTCACTCGAAACCACAGGTGCTTTCAAAGTTTGCTTTAATTCCGGAATATTTAATGTGGCCGACATGACCATAATTCTTAAATCCGGACGGAGTACCTGTTGCGATTCTCTACATAAGGCTAAAGCAACATCTGCATGGATGCTTCGCTCATGAAACTCATCAAAAATGACCATTCCGATTCCTTCCAAGGAATTGTCTGAATGTAACATTCGGGTGAGAATGCCTTCAGTTACGACCTCAATTTTTGTGTTATCACCGATTCGGGTCTCGAATCGAATTCGATAGCCAACGGTTTCACCAACAGATTCACCTAAAAGTTCAGCCATGCGAGTCGCGATTGACTTTGCGGCTAGCCTTCGAGGTTCTAACATAATAATCTTGTTTCCAACCAGCCAAGGCGCATTTAATATTGCCAATGGCAAAACAGTACTTTTTCCAGCACCAGGAGGGGCATGCACGATCAAGGTCGTTTCATCCGTCAGCTTGGTGCTTACTTCATCAAGGATTTCGGTAATGGGAAGGTCAATATCTGATGGATCGAACGTTGACATTTTGCTCCTAATGGAGTGCGAAGTTAAGGATTGATTTGGTGGTTATTAGTTAAAGAGTTGTGGTTATAGTTGGATGCCAACGTTTATATCCAACCATCGTTCGTAGGAATTCTTTTCGGTTATGAGAAATCCTTCTGCTAGCCTTTCCCCTTTGACTTTGTGAACATTTGCTGAAACACTAACAAAAAAGAACATCCATGGCAATTTTGTCATCAAAGATGGATTGTATCCAGCTCCAATTTTAAGCCCATAAATAAGGTTGGGATCTAAAAATGACTGGCTCTGCTCTTTTACGTGCGAAATGGTCAGGTAGTAATCAAAGAAATACTCATTTTTTTTATATCCTCCCTTTAATTGATTGCCGATGGCATATCCAATAGAACGTATGTCTTTGGAGGGATCAAAACTGTAACTTGCTACATTTATCAGTTTTTTGGATCCGGTTGCGAGTTCGATGTTGTAGTTAAAAACCCGATTGTGGGATAATCTCAGAAAACTCTGACCATCTCCGGAGATATTCAAAAATCCAATCGGATACTCAGGCACTTTCTTGGAAATATTGATAATTCCAAGCTGCGCAAACCCTATATCACGTCCCCAATTAATCAGTCCAATCTGAATTCCATCGCTATTCTGAAATGCACTATTGAAAACTCCCAATTGCAGCCAATAGAAATGAAAGTCTCGATAGACCGTACTTTTCTTGTTACCGATGTAGTTAAAAACTCCCATCTGGAAACCATCCAAATCATTGGTCACAATATTGGCTAATGCAGGGAACTGTAGACCTGTCAGATTTTTACTTGAGTTCATTAAGAGTGCGGTCTGAACTCCAACTCCATACTCACCTATCCGATTTGCAATTACAGCAAGCTGAAAGCCAGAAAATCCTTTACCTGTGAAATTGTAGACAGAAGACAGTTGAAAGCCATCCAAACTTCTCAATACCGAATTTGCCAACCCTCCAATCTGCGCTCCACGGCCTTTCCCATTTACAACATTGAACAATCCGGCTATCTGAATGGCATTCAAAGAGGCAAGACTATCTTCCAGCTGTTTCTTTTTAAGAAATGGATACCCTCCTGTGACATTCGAAATCCCAGCCAGGTAAATTCCCTGACTTTTCAATACCTGGTAATGGCTGATCCCCGAAATGCATAAAATATTGTTTCCCCATGATTGCCCTGTGAATAGGTTAATGGAGACATTGTTTTCATATTTCAAGTCATAAAAACCATTGGTTCCAATCCCATTGGTAAGTCCAAGATGGAGAGGAGCAAATTCAACCTGTTTACTTCTTTTTTGACCATAGCAAAAGAAGGCACCTCCTGCAAGCAGGGCGGCAAGTACATATTTATTCATAACACCTAACACAGCAACGTCCTTGCGGAACTAACAATGTGTTTGCCGAGTCTACAAGTGATATACACTTGAGTTTGGTGTTGGTTCAATCACAAGTTGGCAAAGTAAATGAGCTTGATTCCAAAATTCTCATTTTCAACATAACTCCAACCAAAAAAATGGACAATCTAATCACCAACAGTAATCAACTTGCAACGGTCACCAATCTCTTCCAGAAGGGAAGTTTGAATAATCCCTATCGCTCCTTCTGTATTAGCAACATAGTCGATAACGCTCTTGCCACTAGTCATCACGACCGGAAAGTCTCCATTGCCTGAACTTTCTCTCTTAACCCAAAATTGGTCGAAGTTTGTCTTGCTAGTATTTAGCAACTTCCAGAATTCGTCGTGTTGAAAATCTGTATAAGAAATCTTGATTTTCTGCATATGATTCCAGTTGTTCTGGAATCCAAAAAAAATGCGCCGAAGTGTTTCGGTGTCAAGATATGTTTCATCAACACCTCGATTTACTATAACTGTCAAATCACTCTGAGCTATGGCAGAATTGGATAAACAGGCAAATACTACAGTACAGGCAAATGCAATTTTTAAGTTCTTCATCTTCAATTTTAGGTTTTCGCTTAATCAAAAAAATTGAAGTGGTATCTGAATTTTCTATTGCTGGTAATTCTCACTCAATACGCTTGCAATATAAGAGCATTCGAATGTTTATCAAATGATAATATCGATTAGTTGTGTGAAATATTAGATAAACTGGATCTTTTGGCCTCAACAAATAAAGTCTACCATCAAGTGTAAAACAAAAAAGCCTCAAACAATTGAGGCTTTCTGTAATTTGGTTTTTGCTGTAGTTAAGACTCTTCTGCAGGAGTGGGCGAATTCCAAAAAGAGACATTTGGTTCACCGAGCACTCCAGCTTCCATCATCTTTTGTTGCAAATCTTCTGAACCCATGGCCTCTTTGGCAGAATCAAGATCGCTTGTTGAGAACATCAGGTAAACCATATTAGGATTATCTGGGTCGGTCCCCATTGCTTCAAACTTGAAACCTTTCTCTGCCCGCCATTCAGCGTGACTGTCGAAATCTGTTTTCCATGCTTCAAAATCAGTCACTTCATGACTAATCGCTATCACATACGGTAAGGCTGGCTGGTCATCCAATTCCTTTACATCATAATAGACCACTCCTATCTCACCTACCACGCCGATGCTATCTGTAAGGTTTTTGAATGATTCTGAAGCAAACATCTCTCTTGCAGCTTCATGACTTTCTGTCCACTCGAACACTGCCAATCTATTGGGGTTTTCATTGTTAGTTAAAACAACTATTCTTCCATCCATTCCAGATTGACCCGAGATCTCAGCCTCCCATAATGCGTTGTAAGCTTCCTTCCATTTTGCTACATCTTCAACATCATGAAATACGCCAACGGATGTTTCCATTGAGTATTTAGAGCTAGCCTCTTCAGCCGACGTTTCTTCGCTTGCGGTTTCTTCGGACGATTCACCGGAAGAAGCTCCTCCACAAGAATTTAAGAATACGCTAAGGGCTATTGCCCAAAACAATGTGTTAAGTTTTTTCATGGTTATGATTTTGGTTCGGTTACAGTCGTAATACAAATAATTTTTCTCTATTATCCAAATATTTCAAAATATCATTCGGTGAAATATGAATTTCATAATAATAAGTTTGAATATTCGAGCATTCAAGGAATAATAAATGGATAAACAGATCCGTACCTATTTTTGAGCATGATCTTCGAGAGAATTGCTCCCAGGGAAGAATTAAGTAGAATTATCAAGGAATTTTGGGTCTATGAGAATCCTGACAATACTCCCGAAATTCAAAAAATAATACCGGATGGGTATAGTGAGATCATTATTCACTATGGTGACCCATATCTCATTAATCTTACCGGATCATGGGAGCTCCAATCCCGGCTTTTGTTCTCCAATCAAATCAGCAAATTCTTTCACCTGAAAAATACCGGCACCTCATCTATGATCGGCATGAAATTGTTTCCAGAAGCAGGGTACGAACTTTTTCATACTGACATGTCGAGTTATACAGATCAAGTAATCAACCTGGAAGAATTAACTGACACCTCCCAACTATCCATGTTGACCTCAAAAGAACACTTGATTGAAACGCGAGTTGAAATCCTGGAAAATTGGGTAGAAAAAACATACTTGGAGCAAACTGACCAACTGCTGAAAATCAGAAAGACAATTGACTTGATTTTTGAATCAAAGGGCATGATTGAAAATCAGGCATTATCAGAATCAGTTGAATTAAGTGCCCGACAATTGGAACGGCTTTTTAAACGAACTATTGGCATTACAATTAAATTCTTTTCTCGAATAGTACGGTTCAATTACATTTTCGAGCTGATGAAGAACAAGGAATTATCCTGGATCCAGATAGCACTGCATTCGGGTTATTTTGATCAATCCCATTTCATCAAAAATTTCAAGGAATTCACAGGAGAGGAACCTTCAAACTACGGATTTGACAAACGAACATTAGCTAATTTCTTTCTAAAAAAATAGGCTGTCGTTTTTTTACAATACATCTACTCCGGATCATAATTAACCTTACAGAAAAAAGTATGATGCGACTACTTCTTCTAACTCTTGTATTTTCTGCATGTAGCTCTCAAGCTCAGGAATTTAAGAAGCTGGATTGGCTTATCGGACAATGGGAAAGACAAAATGTTCGTCCAGGACGAACAGCACTTGAAGCATGGGAACGTGATGTACAAAAAGGTCTGGTTGGCATAGGTGTTACTCTGCAAGGAGCAGATACTGTTTTTGTGGAAAAACTGAGCATTATAGAAAAGGATGGTGAATTGTTTTACGTAGCAAATGTCAGCAGCAATGCCTCACCTACTTTTTTTAAGTTCACATCTATGGATGAAAATGCCTTTGTCTCCGAAAATCCGGAGCATGATTTTCCTAAAAAAATAGCCTATAAACTAGAAGGAGACATCTTAACAGCTACTATTTCAGGAGATGGAAAAGAAATTCCATTTCTATTCAAAAAGGTGGATTGAATGACTTTGTCAGGGTAAAAACACTCCCATATGTGGCACCTTTCTACCTTTGCGCCCTTATTAAAAAATCCACTAATTGGAGAAACCAGATATAAGGGTCATAATCCCAGCTTTTAACGAACAAAATGCCGTTGGTCTTGTCATTGATGAGATTCCCAAAGATTGG
>JANQST010000197.1 GCA_028279155.1 Cyclobacteriaceae bacterium | reverse complement strand
CAAGAAAGGAACACACAAGCCAAGCATCACCTGGCCAGAATCTGTAGACCAGGCCCTCTGTTATGGCTGGATCGATGGAATTAGAAAACGAATCGATGATGAAGCATATATGATCAGGTTCACTCCTCGCAAACCTAACAGTCATTGGAGCAATGTCAATTTGGGTAGAATGAAGGAACTGAAAAAAGAAGGATTGGTTACTAAAGCTGGTTTAGCAGCGTTCAAAAAAAGAAACCCGGAACGAATAGCAAAAGCTTCCTATGAACAAAAAAATGTAGCCTTAGCCTCTGAGTACGAACAGGAAATCAAAAAGAACAATAAGGCAGCTAAGTATTTCTATGAAGAAATGCCTCCTTCGTACAGGAAACAAGTTGTCTGGTGGATAATGAGTGCAAAGAAAAAAGAAACACAATTGAAGCGATTGGACATTCTAATTAAGTCGTCTCACAAAAATGAGGTGATTCCACCACTTAGGTGGAGTAAGAAAAGCTAATCGATCTTCCTGGGTTTTAATTCATTAAAGAAAATGTCTCCATTGGGTACATCAAAAACAAGCCCTTCTACCTCCATGTTGTTAGATAGCGAAAATGAAACCGTACCAAAATCAAACCATGCATGTTCCTCGTCCCAATTGATCAAATACGTATCATAGTGCCAATGGCTCAAAGTAGCCCCAAGCTTTGGTGCGTCCTCAAATTTAATGCGCAGTTTTTCGTCAGCGCGTTCAATCGTAATGCCCCCATACATTGGATCAAAGTAGGTGCCCAGATAATCGCTAAGTTCTTTCGAAGGACGAGTGTTTTCAACTCTTGCCTGCATTCGTTCTTCAACATCTTTTCTGTGGCTGTTTCCTGACCTTGCTCTTTCCAGGTATTCTGCGGACCAATCACGTTGGTCTTTTTTCAGGTATTGGTTTACTATGTAATAGGCCAACGGTGTCGATATCCCTTCCATTGAATTTGTCAGTACTACCACACCCAATTTTTGATCCGGGATCATCATTACACGTGAATACATCCCATCGTAACCGCCTCCATGACTCACAGCCATAGTACCATGATAATCCATCAAACTCCAGCCAAGCCCATATCCTGCGAAATGTCTTCCCGGAATGCTGTTTTTTGATGTTTCGCTCAATTTAAAGTTGTTGTGAGGTGTCCAAAGTAAATTTTGTTGCTCCTTATCAATTAAGGTGTCCTTACCGGAAATTCCACCGTTCAAATTCATGATCATCCATTTGCTCATGTCGGCAACAGATGAAATGATTCCACCTGCTGCACTTGGTGTGTTCCAGCTTGCCCAGGGAGAAATTTCAGTTCCTCTGTCAAGGGTTGGTTTATGAGGTGTAGCTGAATTGTCATTCAGGTCATCAACCGAAATGACGGTGTTTTTCATTTGAAGTGGTTGAAGAAAATTGGCTTTTACATAGTCTTCCCATGGGGCACCAGTGACCGCCCTAATGACCTCCCCTGCCGCAATGAACATTAAGTTCGTATATCCATATCCATCTCTCCACTCATACGCCTTAGGTACGTAAGCCGCCATTTTAACTACCTCTTCAGCAGATTTTTCTGATTTGTACCAGATGAGGTCTCCACTGAACGTGCCGAGCCCCACCCTGTGGCAGAGCAAATCTTCAACAGTAGTATTTGCGGAAACATACTCATCATTATACAGCCTGAAATATGGAAGATAATCTCGTACCTTGTCCTTCCAGGAAAGTTTGCCCTCGTCAACCAATTTGGCAATGCAGGAAGCCACAAATGCTTTAGAATTGGATGCAATGGCAAATTGAGTGTTTTCGTCTACCTTATCCTTCTTACTCAATTCTTTCACCCCATATCCTTTACTAAGCATTACTTTCCCATCCTTCACTATAGCCACAGCCATCCCGGGTACATTCCAGTCTTTTCTGGCTTTCTCAACGTACTTGTCAATAGCATTTAAGTCGGCCTGAGAATAGACAGCATACGAGAAAACAAGTATTGCCAGCAAGAGGGAATATTTCTTCATAACGATCAAGTCGGTTTATGAGTTAAAATTATAAGAATGAATGGAATAAATGGAATTACCAGGTTGCGCTTTTGGCATTCAGTACAGCCTTCATTACGTCTTTTTGACTGATCTGGCCAATGAGTTTTCCATCTCTAACTACAGGGAATCTTCGCAATCTTTTCTCGAGAAATAGTTTTGCAGCTTCAAAAATGTTCAAATCAGGATCTACAGTCACAACGTTTCGAGCCATATGCTCTTCTACATGACCAGAAAATATAGGCATGTTATCGTATTTTCCCTTAACTACTTCCTTCAGGCAATCACCTTCAGATATGACACCAACAAGCTCATTATTGTCATTGACCACCGGACCTCCGGAAATTCTATGTTTCATTAAGGCATCGACCACATCGTGCATTGGTTGGTCCGGCTTAAAAGTGATAAGCTTTCTCGCCATGTAGTCAGAAACGGAAACAGATTGTGCCTCTTCGGTCTTGGGAGCCTCTGCTCCCCGATAGCTCATTACCATATTGCTGATTTTAAAACAGCATAGAATATACCTAAAAACAGGCTAAAAACAAAATTTAATTGGGATTGACTAACCGGTATGATCGGAAACGATCACCCATTGATCATCAATTTTTCGAAAGATCAAAGTGAAATATCCACTTGGATTGTCATTCTTTCGCTCAAGCGAGAACTTTCCAACAACAAACCAGAATTCTTCACTAAGTGGCTCAATGATATTGATATCGAAGGATAGTTTGCCCATGGCATCCAAATCCGGGTACCTTTTTTTGTAGTTCTCCAACGTAGTATCCCATCCGTATGTCAGCCCTGAACTCCCAATAAAAACCAACTTATCAGACCGCCAGTAGCCATCCATGAAGCATTCAATGTCTCCTTCATTCCAGCATTCTACCTGGGCATCTAATACACTCCTTATTGCTATTTCTTCCTGGGTCTGGGCTTGAACTTGTGTGATCAAAAAAGAGAACAAGAAAAGCCAAACAAATCTCATTTTTTAAGATATGTCTGTATTCTAGCTTTCAGAGCCTCCTTGTCAGCCGTGATGTGAGGATCGCTATAGATTTTAAGCATCATTTCCCTAAGTACATCTTCATCATAGCCTAGTTTACTAGCTATTTTCGCACAATACCTGATTTCCTCTTTGTACAACCTTCCATCAATTTTCATCAACTGAACGATGTTGTACATGTAATCATACTTAGTGTCATCGGAAATTGCTTCGGTAATTTCTATGTTAGAAGGATCTTCGAAACACTCACTAATTTCTTCAGATGACATTCCATTCGCCTTGCCAATTTTCTTTATCAGGTCGATTTCTTCTTGCACGACAACACCGTCAACCCTTGCAAGTTGAACGAGCATGTTCAGGTGCGAACGCGTGGTATTGGAAAAATTGTCTTCGATCACGATAGCTTTAGTGAAATAATTTCACCATCTTGGCAAACAAAGTTACGTGAGACTTATCAAAACACAAATTCCTTAGAAAAGCCGATTAATTTCAAAAAAATGAACTTTTTAGCGCATTTACTCCTAAGTGGTGAAAATGATAAGGTGAAAATCGGAAATTTCATCGGTGATTTTGTGAAAGGGAATCAGATCGAAGAGTACGAAAAAGATATCCAGTTTGGGATTAGACTACATCGGGAAATCGACAGTTACACAGATGCTCATCCTGTTGTGCTACAAAGCAAAAAAAGACTAAGACCTTCGTTTGGGCATTATTCTCCTGTAATCGTGGATGTTTACTATGACCACTTCTTAGCAAAGAATTGGGCTGCCTTCTCATCTACGGACCTAAAAGAATTCACAGTACAGTTTTATGAAATGATTAGCAAGTATTCTTCTGTCATTCCACAAGCTGTGAATCACATGCTGGTATACATGAGCAAGAAGAACTGGCTATATAATTATCAATTCATAGATGGGATTGACAGAGCCTTAACAGGGATGTCTAAAAGAACAAAATTCAACTCCAAAATGGAAGTAGCTGCAATAAGCTTAAAGAAGAATTACACTGAATTCGAAGATGAATTCCAGCAGTTTTTTCCGGACCTCCAAAAACACGCTCAAACCTTTTTCAAATGAAGGAGTTTTTGATGGTCGGCCTGGGTGGATTTTTCGGAAGCATTGCCAGGTATGGAGTTCAACTGATGTCTGTCAATTACTTACAGGGTAAAACATATTGGGCTA
>JANQST010000188.1 GCA_028279155.1 Cyclobacteriaceae bacterium | reverse complement strand
ATTTGAAAGTAGGAGCGGTTTGTGTTTATCACAATTTGATCAAGACAGCCGTAGAAACCCTCGAAGGGTCAGGAATACCTGTAGCAGCTGTATCCACTGGTTTCCCGGCAGGACAAATCACACACCGCCAAAAGATAGCCGAGATCAAAGCTTCGGTTAAAGCTGGCGCGAAAGAAATAGACATAGTTATTACTCGTGGAAAAGTGCTGACAGGAGATTGGCGTGGATTATATAAGGAAGTTCAGGATTTTCGGGAGGCATGCGGAGAAGCACACCTGAAAACGATTTTAGCAACTGGTGAATTAAGTACCCTCACCAATGTTTCCAAAGCCAGTCATGTATGCATGATGGCAGGTGCTGATTTCATTAAAACAAGCACGGGGAAAGAAAGCGTAAATGCAACCTTACCTGTGAGCCTGGTGATGGCAAGAGCCGTACGAGAGTACTATGAATATGCAGGGTTCAAGGTAGGATTCAAGCCTGCAGGTGGGATTAGAAAGGCTAAACAAGCATTGGATTGGCTCATTTTAATGAAGGAAGAGCTTGGAGACGACTGGCTTTCATCTGAACTATTCCGATTTGGCGCAAGCGGTTTGTTAAGTGATATAGAGCGTCAACTTGAACATTTTGTAACAGGAAGGTATTCCTCTTCCTACAGACACCCAATGGCATAAATTATGAATATCAAGGAGATATACGACAAAATGGAGTACGGACCAGCACCAGAAAGTGCTTCGACAGCCGTTGATTGGATAAAAGATCATAAGAGCAAATTTGAGCTTTTTATAGGTGGAAAATGGCAAGCTCCATTATCTAAGAAATACTTTAATACTGAAAATCCAGCTACCAGGGATGTGCTTGGGAAAGTTGCAGATGCCGATGCAAAGGATGTTGACAAAGCAGTTGCAGCAGCAAAAAAAGCTTTGCCTGGATGGGTTAAACTAGGCCCACATGGACGAGCCCGCTACCTCTACGCGATTGCGCGCCAGATCCAAAAAAACTCAAGGCTCTTTTCCGTTCTGGAATCCCTCGACAATGGCAAAACCATACGTGAAACTCGTGATATTGATATTCCATTGGTGGCTCGACATTTCTATCATCATGCTGGTTGGGCACAATTGATGGAGACAGAGCTAGGTGAGTACAAAGAAGTTGGAATTATTGGTCAGATCATACCATGGAATTTCCCGATGATGATGTTGGCCTGGAAAATTGCACCGGCATTGGCCATGGGCAATACCTTGATCATGAAGCCTGCGGAAAACACACCGCTTACAGCTTTGTTGTTTGCAGAAATCTGTGAACAAGTCGGGCTTCCGGATGGAGTGGTGAACATGATCACCGGTGATCATAAAGCAGGATCAGCGATTGTCGAACATAAAGGAATTGATAAAATCGCTTTTACAGGATCAACCAATGTAGGCCGGATTATCAGAAGAGCAACAGCCGGAACCGGAAAGAAAATTTCCCTTGTGCTAGGTGGAAAATCGCCATTCATGGTCTTCGAAGATGCCGACCTTGACAGTGTGGTGGAAGGTGTGGTAGATGCCATATGGTTTAACCAGGGCCAGGTATGCTGTGCCGGATCCCGATTGCTGGTACAGGAAAGTATCGCCGAAAAACTATACAAGAAGATCAAAGCGCGCATGGAGAAACTTCGTGTTGGGAATTCACTTGACAAGGCAGTTGACATTGGAGCAATTGTTTCACCCATGCAGCTCAAGACTATCGAGGATCTTGTACAGCAAGGGGTAGATGAAGGTGGCAAATTGTGGCAACCTTCATGGGCCTGTCCGAAAGATGGATATTTCTATCCGCCTTCCCTGTTCACTGATGTGACACCTGCAGCTACCATTTCCCAGGTTGAAATTTTCGGACCGGTATTGGTAGCCATGAGTTTCCGAACCCATGAGGAAGCGCTTCAATTGGCCAACAATACACGATATGGTCTGGCAGCAAGTGTTTGGACTGAAAACATCAACCTCGCACTGGATATGGCACCCAGAATCAAAGCTGGTACCGTTTGGATCAACTGTACCAACGTGTTTGATGCGGCTTCAGGGTTTGGAGGATACAGAGAGTCAGGCTTTGGTCGTGAAGGTGGACGTGAAGGACTGTTTGAATACATGAAACCACGATCTGAGGAAAAGTTATTAACAAAACCAGTTGTTCGAAATATCCAGAAAGCACCCAAGAAAGCATTGGAGGATATTTCCATTCCACAGATCGATCGCACAGCTAAAATGTACGTTGGCGGGAAGCAAGCACGACCTGATGGAGGGTATAGTATGCAGGTGAAGGACTTTCAAAAAAGCCTGATCGGTGAAGTTGGAGATGGAAATCGAAAAGACATTCGAAACGCAGTGGAGGCGGCTCAGTCTGCAGGAGGTTGGACAGGAATGACAGGTCATGCCAGGGCCCAGGTGCTTTATTATCTAGCTGAAAACCTGTATACCCGAGCAAATGAGTTTTCAGCCAGGCTGGAACAAATGGTTGGACTTAGCAAATCTGATGCTGACAAAGAAGTAGAATGCTCCATTCAACGCATTTATACGTATGCAGCTCATGCAGACAAATATGACGGTAGAGTTCATCACACGATTACTCGAAACGTGACGCTCGCCATGCCTGAGGCTTTAGGTATTATGGGCATTGTGTGCCCGGATGAATTCCCATTGCTTGGATTCATCTCGACGGTGGTACCGGCCATCGCGATGGGAAACAGGGTTATTGCTGTTCCGTCGGAAACATCTCCGCTTTCTGCAACCGACTTTTATCAAGTATTAGAAACTTCGGATGTTCCCGGAGGTGTAGTCAACATTATAACTGGCAAGGATAAGGTTTTAACCCCTGTCCTGGCTGATCATGACAATATTGATGGTATTTGGTATTTCAGGTCAAAAGATGGTAGTAAGACCATTGAAGAAAAATCTGCGGAAAACATGAAAAGAACCTGGGTGAGTAATGGGAGACACCGTAATTGGCTGGATGCTGAGCAAGGTGAGGGTGAAATCTTTCTAAGAAAATCGACGCAGATTAAGAATATTTGGGTGCCTTATGGGGCGTAAGGCTTAAACCAGCTCATATCCTATCCAACACAGTCTTAATCAAATCATCAATCGCTTCATGATGATTTTCCAAGTACTCCTTCTTTTCCCGGTTGGCAAGGACCAAACAACAGGTGCAGCAATGATGTCCCAATAATTTCCCCAACCCATATAAAGCAGAAGTCTCCATTTCGAAGTTGGTGATCCTTCGGTTGCCATCAGAAAAACTTTGTAGAGTCTCATTCATTACTGAGTTACTCAAAGGAAGACCTAATTTTCTTCCTTGGGGACCATAGAATCCTGAAGCAGTGGCTGTGATCCCTTTTATCATATCCGGTCCGATCTGTTCAATCAATTTTGGAGATCCTTTAATGACATAGGGAACTGATAATTGCGGATCCCATTTTAAATGATCATTGATCTTGTCTTTCAATTGCGATTCTTCAGCATCGAAATCATGATTGTAGTAATAGATCAAACCATCAAAGCCAAGCCCAAACTCTGAGATGACATAAGCCCCTGCAGGAATATCAGCTTGCAAGGAACCAGAAGTTCCAATCCGGATCAAATTCAATTGTCTTGTGGTAGGCTTGAACATTCGTGTTTTAAGGTCAACATTGACAACTGCATGCAATTCATTGAGCACGATATCAATGTTATCGGTCCCAATACCAGTAGATAGGGCTGTCACTGGTTTTCCCTTGTAGATGCCTGAATGTGTAACAAACTCCCGATTCTGGATCTTGCTGTCAATCCGGTCAAAATATTTGCTGACCTGGGCTACTCGCCCCTGATCTCCAACTAAAATTATTGTGTCGCTGACATGCTCTTCATGCAGTTTCAGGTGATAAATACTACCATCCGGATTTAGAATCAGCTCAGAGTCTTGAAGAATTTCCTGGTTCATTTTGAGTCTTGATCCATTAATATTAGTTAGTTTGATTCTAATTTACCTACTGTTCACGAATCGATTCAGACGTATGAGCTTCCATATAGGTGCTAAAAAAGGCGAAATAGCCGAAACAGTATTGCTTCCGGGTGATCCATTGCGAGCAAAATTTATTGCCGATAATTTCCTTGAAAATGTAGTTTGCTATAATGAAGTCCGAAATATGTATGGGTTCACCGGAACCTATAAGGGGAAGGAGATATCAATCCAGGGGACCGGCATGGGGATCCCTTCTACTGCTATATATGCCAACGAACTTGTTGATGAATATGGTGCTAAGACATTGATTCGTATCGGTACTTGTGGAAGTTTGAAAAGAGAAATCAGCCTGGGTGAAATACTTTTGGCAAGCAGTGCTAATACAGACTCAAGCATCAACAAGATAAAGTTTGGTGGAATGGATTTTGCGCCGACAGCAGATTTTGAACTGTTGGATAAAGCATTCCATAAAGCACGCGAATTGTCTATAGAAACTCGTGTAGCTCCCATTTTCAGCTCGGACTCCTTCTATGACGATAATCCTGACCGCTACAAGATATGGGCGGATCATGGGGTATTGGGAGTAGAAATGGAATCAACCGTACTTTACACCATAGCAGCAAAGAAAAATGTGCGTGCTTTGACAATTTTAACGGTGAGTGATAACCTTGTTACGGGTGAGGTATCTTCTTCAGAAGATCGAGAGAAAAAAATTGTAGACATGGCGAAGATCGCCCTTGAGATTACTTAGACCTAAAACAATTTGATAATCTCATCCGCCAATAGGTCAGCGGCATCTGAATTTCTTCTAAACCACATTTCTGGTTCAATAATTTCAAGCTCCATTACAGCGGGAATACCTGTGAGGTCGTTGGCAATATCAACTCTGGCGTAAATTGGAACGGTTTCACACGCCTCAACCGTTTTTACTGCCAATGCTATTTCTTGTTCAGTGGGATCGTAATCTTCCACCGATCCTCCGAAATCATCCTGAACACGAAAATCACCTGGTTTGGCTTTTTTGATGACTCCATGTGTGAATTTTCCACCAATCAACATCAAAGACACCTCGCCTCTCTCCAGGATATTGTCCAGGAAAGGTTGAAGCATCATGGCCTCATCAAAAATGAGTTTTGAGAATATTTCTTCATGAGCTGAAATATTTTCAGGTGAAAGCTTGAACGTATTTTTTGCCGACGCTGAAATGGCTGGCTTGAGCACAGTTCTTTCCCATCCAAGTTCCTCATGAATTTGTGCAAGTGTGCGTGTGTCTTTCGGTTCGATGAAATGTGTTTCTACAGTGTGAACCCCCTCTAGCCTTAAGTCCTGCATATAATGTTTATCAAGATTCCAGGAAACCAGGTCATATGAATTGATCAGCTTTGTTTTGAATGCAACATCCATTAACCAGTCTGCAAATTCATTGAATTTTTCCGCGTAATCCCAGGTGGTTCTGAAGAGCACATATTTTGTGGATTTCCAATCGAAATTCGGATCTGTCCATGCTACTTTTTTCACTGCCAGGCCTTTTTTAATCAACCCGGTCATCACCAATTGATCCTCGAACATCACATTGGTGGTGTATTCATTGGTTTCTTTTGGAGCGATGTAACGCTCATCAGTTAGAACAACTACATCAAGCATCTAATTGTGATCTTAAGAGCGTTAATCCTTCTTTGAATGAAGCAGGTTCATATCCAAGTTCTTCTCTTGCTTTGTCTAATATGAAGCCTGTTCGTTGTGGTCGCTTAGCTGGTTGACTAAATATGGAGCCATCCACTTCTTCAATAAGTGTAGGGTTTAGCTTGAAAAAGATGGCAGTCTGCATGGCCATTTCGTAGGGTGTTAATGTGTCTTTTCCTGAAATATGAAAAATTCCTTCAGCCTGATTTTCAATAATCAGCGCACACCCTTTGGCAAGGTCTTCGGCAAGTGTTGGTGTTCGCCATTGGTCATTGACTACTTTGATTGATTGTCCGGCTTCCAGGTTTTTCTTCACCCAAAGAATAATATTAGAACGATTCATGTCTTGCGCAACTCCATATACAAGCATAGTCCTGACAATCGCCCATTTGATATAGGTTTTCTTAAACAATTCCTCTGCCGCCAATTTGCTCTGAGCGTAATGGCTTTGTGGGTTTGGCCAATCATCTTCTTCATAAGGGCCATTTTCACCATCAAAAATGAAGTCAGTGGAAAGGTGAATAAGCTTGCTTCCACAGGATTCACATGCCTTGATTAGGTGCTCAACAGCTTTTACGTTCAAGTCCCAGCACTGCTCCTTCTCCATCTCGCATTTGTCCACGTCAGTCATGGCAGCCGTGTTAATGACCACATCTGGCATGGACATTCCGACCATCGAACTCACCTCCGCCTCAGAGGTTACATCCATGGAAAGGTACTTATAAGTACCAGGTCGATTTCTATTTACTCCTTTACTCGTAGCAATGACCTCAACGGTTGGATCGTTTTCGTAGAATTCGATCAGCTTCTGTCCAAGTAGGCCATTTGCGCCGGTGATTAAGAGTTTCATTTAGAATCTGCGTATACGTAACCGTATTTTTTCGTGATCACTTTTTTTCTAACCTCTTCTACTTCCATTGTCATGTGAATCGGTTCAGTCGGCCGATCTCCTCGTTGAGTTTCTACTTCTGCTATTTTATCCACAACATCCAACCCTTCTACTACACGACCAAAAACTGTGTATGCGTCATCCAGGTGTGGAGTTCCTCCTACTGTGGTATATGCTTCAAGTCTTTCGCGATCAAAATCTTTGTCCAACTCAATGTTCATCACACGTTCGCACTCATCTTTGTATTTGAGGGCAAGCTCATTCATTTTTTCAAACTCCCTGGCTTGCTGGAGTTCTATGAATTGATTTCGAAGGCTATCATACCCATCCTGTTGTAGCATCTGGCTAATAGCCTGGT
>JANQST010000161.1 GCA_028279155.1 Cyclobacteriaceae bacterium | reverse complement strand
AATTGGGTCTTTCCACCTTCCATAACCATATTCACCATCAGTGGCAGTTTGGAAAATTGATACTCACTAGCGGCATCTGCAAAAATGATCGCTTTGACTTCTCCCGGATACTTCTTAGCAAAGGCCTTAACAATCATACCTCCGTATGAGTGTCCCAACAAAATGTAGTTTTTAGAAACGTTCAATTTCTGCAAGCCTGTATGAAGCTCTTCTACAATGTTACTTGCTGTTCTGGCATAAGGCGATGGATCGCTCCAACCATATCCTGCACGATCATAGGTTATTACTGTGAAGTGCTCCGCAAGGTCCTTCTGAAATTGCATCCACTGTAACGACCATGAACCGGTTCCGGTCTCTATTACGATTGTTTGATCACCTGATCCCTGAACATTGAAATGCAGGCTATACCCTCCAACGTCAACTCGTTTGCCAGGAGCTTTCTCCTGTGCATAAAGTGTCAGCACTGACACGAAGCTTAAAAAATAGATTGTTACTCTATGTAATTTGTTCATCATTCAAATTTTTAGTTTTCATTTTGTAGTATTCCGTACACGCATCCTTACCTCCTTATATTGAGGAAGTTCCGTTCGTGTATCTGTTAAAAAATTTTGTAAGAAAGAGAGGCTTAAGTCATTCAGGATTTGGTTCATTCGCTGCTTATCAATCGACCCGATTAAGCCTGCTGGCTTAAGAACCTCTGGAGATATAACATTCAGATCGCAGAAGTCAAGATGCCTGGATCCTTCAATTGTCACAAAGTATGATGCTGCTTCTCCCCTCTGAAAATGAACATTGTTCAGGTATTCATGATTGCCACTAACCATGAACATAAATGGTTGCCTGATGGGTGTCTCAAGCAAATCACCACGAATTCCACCATCCATGTTTATACCTGCCTTGACCCGTTTATCTTCTATCATCCATTGTGCAGTTGCTGCTCCACCAAAGGACATTCCTACCGCTCCAATTTTATCAAGATCTAATTTTCCACTTAGGAAGTGACCTCCTTTGTTTAATCGTTCTAATTGATCAATGACAAATGATGCATCAGCAGACCACTCATGCACACTCTTTTGCAGCAATGGTGTTTGGTCAAGCATCTGCTGTTCATATTCCGATGCTTCTTTTGGATCCTCCACCTCGATGATTTCACCAATCAATGCAGATACATCCGGATTTAGAATCTCGGCCCATCTCTTCGATAGCTCAAGGTTAGAAAATGAATAAGTCATCGGATCTCCATTGGCATCCAACTCATAACAAGTCTCAAACGGATGGCTGATGCTCGCAACCACAAATCCATGACTCGCCAGGTGCTCCATTAAAATGCTGTTCTGATTGATCCAAAAGGAGTATCCGTGCTGGAAAACTATCAGTGGGTATTTCCTTTTCTTGTTCGAAACCTTAACATTTAATTTTGCATTGGTCTCAAGTGAAGAAAGCTGATCGAAAAAGTTCTTGGGGAATTGAAATAGGTCCAGAATAATTGACAAGGAATTCCCAGGATCTTCCAAGTATGCCTCCCCCACTATATCAGATTTCCTTGCAGGATACCAAAGTTTTACAAACACATTTCGATACCTTTCGTTATCGAATGCATCAATTCTACTTCCATCGACAAAATTCAGATACGTCGTGCCAATTTCAAATCGGCCTTCCGGTTGAGGAAACTTTAATTGTGTGTTTTTTGGGTTTTGAGAATAGACTGTGAAGTGGAGGAACACAACTGCAGTTAGAAGCACTAATTTTTCCATTTTCATTCACTAAGCCTGACGGCATTTTCCCAATTATCAAGAAGCGTTTTGTCACCTTCATCAAAAGCATCGTGAGTAGCATCGCTGAACATCCAACTCATCCAGCGATACGGAAATTGATAGTTGAACTCAATCCGGATCTCAGAAAAGTTCTCATCAATTGAGTGAACACTCCAGGTGCCTTTCATCATTTTAAATGGATATGGAAATCCTGTTCCAGGGTCGACATTAAAGCTGTAAGAGTTACCTTCATCCCAGGCTGTGCAAGTCTCTAACCACGCACCTTGTTCATCGCTACAAGATCGTACCATCCCTTCCTCTGAACCAGACACAATAGTTACATTGTCCAAACCTGTTGCATAGCGATGATAGTTTCCAACATCTGCAATGACTTCCCAAACCACTTCTTTTGATGCTGGTATCATCAACCTGGAATCTCGGTGCGTCTCAATTGAAGGTGGAGTGAATGCCACTATAACCAAGGCAACGATCAATACTCCGGCACCAAGAATTATTTTCTTTGATTTTTTCATATCCCAACTTTTTAGAGTCAAGATTAGAATCGATGTAAATGAGAATCGTCACCCATCATTTAGAGTGACACCTTTTCAGAATCAATCAATGACCAAATTCTTCAGAAACTCAGAGGGAGTTTGACCAGCATGTTTTTTGAACACCTTGTTGAATGTATTCTTGTTGTTGAATCCAGAATCCATAGCAATCGCCAGGATGGTCAAATGCTTATACTGCGAACTTCCAAGTCTGCTTTTAACTTCTGTAAACCTGTATTCATTGATGAATTCATAAAATGATTTTTGCAATTCACTATTCAGTACCTGTGATATTAGATTCTGAGACAGGTGCAGGCTATTAGCAAGTTTGGTGAGCGAAAGTTCAGGGTCCAGGTAAGGCTGTTCTTTTTCCATGAATTCTGCAATACTATCGAGAATCTTCTTAGACTCTGCTTTACTTAGGGTTGAATTCCGATAAGTTTCACCGGAGGCATTTAGCAACACTTGATTGAATGCCTTATTATTTTTTATGGCGAAAAATACAAGCACATTAATGTATAAGGTATTGCAAAGGGTAGTGACATAAAACACCTCTTGATGAATACTTCCCTGGAAGCTGTACCAGCTTAAAGCAATCAGGTCCATAAGCCAATAGATGAGAAATGCCAGGCTGAATCGCTGCAACCAAATCACCTTGGTTCTTACCTGCCTTGAACTGCCCAACTTCGCATATTCCTTCAAGTGTTTGTTGGACCAAAGGATGTATAGGAAAGACTGCAAGATTTGAATTGAGATAAATAAGAAAGTAGGAAATGAAAGGGGTATCCGCCTGGAATCATAGTAAGATTCCAATAGCAACATTTTTTCTTCAGTTTGTAAGGTGAAAAATGGAAAGAGAACAAGGATGCTAATGAGAAAAGGGACCAAATGCACAAGTGACTTCAATGTCAACCTATATTCAGATTGAAGGATTGATTTTATGTACCAGTAATAAATCGGTCCGATTAGGTACATCAAAGGAGTAAATAGGTACACCAAATGTGGAAGTTCAAGAAACAAGTTGGTACTCAACAAAAGGTAGTTGAATAGGTTCAGGACGAGTATCAATACCATCCCCACGAGAAAGTAAACGGAAGATGACCGTTTGATACTTAAGAGCACAAGTATTAGCAAAAGCCCCTGGAAAACTCCAAAGGCCAACAACGAAGACCACAAATCAAATTTTACACGGACCAGATCCTCCATGATTCGCCTTGTATCATTAATTGATCAAAAGTAGATGTAAGTCACTTTATCTCTTAAAACCTCGACTGTAAATGTGCGCATTAATTAGTCATCCTCAGCCTAGAATTACCTTGGATACCATGTCACAACCTGATATAAATCGAACGAAAAGCTGTCCCAAAGTGAACGTGATATGTACGTTTCTGACCATTTTAATCCTTTTTGTATTTAAAATAAGTCCATTAGAGTGGAATTGAGAGTTTTTTTATCAATGGCATGCCAATTGCCTTTATTTTCTTGAAAAGGAAGATATATGCTACGCAATTTCTTGCTCATCTCTCTTCGCAACATCATCAAGAATAAAGGTGGTGCATATCTCAATTTGCTTGGGTTGACTTTTGGAATGGCCGCTTGTCTTTACATTTTTACTTACATTCAATTTGAACTTTCCTACGATCAATATGCTGATGGGCGGGGAATCTATCGGGTAGAAACCAATACCTATCAAACAGACTTGCTGATGAGTAGCAATGCATTCACGACGTTGAGTGCTTCTGAACAAATTGATGCAAAAATTGATTTCGATGCGACTGTCAGGCTTGTCCCATTTTCTGAAGAACGTACAGCACTTTTTCGATTAAATAAACCAAACGGCAAGGAACAAAAAATACACATTAAATCGGTGTACTTCACCGAACCTTCCATTTTCGAAGTGTTTCCATTGAAATTGGTTCAGGGGAC
>JANQST010000130.1 GCA_028279155.1 Cyclobacteriaceae bacterium | reverse complement strand
ATCCCGAATTGAAAGACATTTTCCTTTAACTCTGTCGTTGCATAGCTGGAACTCCATGTGTCGAACACACGTTGGAAATTCTTCTTTTTCCCAAACTTTGTCATCCCTTGTGCAATAAAAACATAGCTGTAGAATGGAATAATTCCTACTTCATATTCACTTACAAGCGTTGGAATGTCATCCTGGAATTCCCAATCGGGTAGATTAAACAGAAAGGGGGTTTCGAAGGTGTAACTAAATTCTATGATTGATCCTTCTTTTACTTGTGGAATAGCGAATTTTTTTAAGGACCAGTATTCGTCTAGTTTTTCAGTAAAAACATTCTCAGGGGTGAATCTGGTTTTTTCGATTTTCCCATCTTTTAAATTATAGGTGTAGGCAAGTATATTGGACACTTTCTCCGTTTTTCCATTTCCATCTTCATAAAAAGGAATCGCTACATCTGCCCATCCGTATCCGGATTTTTCTAAGATCTTGATCCTTTTGGTCCTGATGAATCGAATTTTGTAGCCATCTTCTTCGTAAAACTTAGTTACTCCTTTATCAAATAGTATTACTGCATCGGCATTAGGGAATTTGTCTATTTTATTGATTGATAAATCTTCAAGTGAAACATTACCGAATTCGTCACTTTGACCATGGACGATTAACGTAATAAAAAGAAGTAGGAGACTGGTAGCTGTTTTCATTTGGATGCTGAACTAGGTTAATCCAAATGTAATATGTTTTTTGACCTATAACTACTTGGCTGACAAGAGTACTTATAGCATTTCCAGGATACTTGTACTCGCCTGATCCTGTAGCGTGAATGATGCAACCTCACCAACCCCCATAAATCGGTAGCGTAACCCTACTAACCTCCCCATGGTTTCTTCATACTGACCTTCATAAACAAGATTGTCATTAATTGAAACAGAGATCTTCTTGTTACGCACCATGATCTCAATATCTGAGTACTTAGAAAGGTCTGTCCCAAAAGCCGAAAGATCGTGTTTCTTACCACTTAGGAATATCTCATTGAGCATTAGCCCATTGTCAGAGCTGCAACCAATGTTAGAAAAAGGAATAATCATTGCTCCATCAGTAGCCAGAATATATATTCTGGCCGATTGACACACCGCCCATTTGTCGTTCCATAAAACTTTCAATGTGGAACGAAGGGTGAAGTTATCACCGGATATGCTGCCAAGATCGCTCACATAATGAAAAGTGGTAGATGTAGGCTCTTCTAATGATTTGACCTCTTCGATCAAATCATTACTACATATGAGTTGATCTTCATTGAGTCCATCAAAATCAAAGTACTTTGGTACCGGTCGGTAATCGATGGTCCCAATCCATCCATCACTTCTAAGGTAGAGATCGTGCTCTTTCACTGACTGACCATCAATCAGCAGCTTTGCTCTGAAATATCCCGGGAAATAATAGATTCCTGTCGCTTGTTTTTGATCTCGATTTACTTTGATTGTTTTCGTTGGATCCCAATACTGTTGAATGAGGATGCTATCGGATCGCACATTTTTTAAGTCAAAGTCAAAAACTACCGAGTTTGGAAACGTGTTGGTAACCGGACGACTTGAAAAAGGGATTGCGGCCAGAACTTCAGGATCATCCACACGCTTATTGCCAACAATCAAAATCATGATCAGTGCAATAAAAAAGCCAGCTGTTACATAGAGGGACTTTCTCGGAATGTGTTTAGGAAGCTTTGCCTTTCTTTTCTTGTGACCTTCAAGTTTAAATTCCCTCCAATTGGCGAAATCCAGGAATTGAGAAAGTGTATCCAGCGTACTTATACTGGGAGCTCCTTCATGATTAACCGCTCCCCAAAATCGTTTCAAAGTTGCGGCACTTAGCATCACCTGACATTTCTCAAAGATCTTGTCGCTCAGTTCTGTGTACATCGAGCTATGCCAATCGGACGCCTTACCCCAGTTTAGATGCTTTTCCAGGCATTCTCTCAACCTTAGAATTTCCTTGTTTTCACTTGAATCTTTAGAAGCCATAATGGATTCAAAGGTGCTCAATATTCGGTTGTTGAACAATGTTGAATGAAGTTGAATCAATATGTTTTAGGATTCGACCAGCACCATTCTTCAAAAGCCGTAAGTATTGCAAACCTCCCCGGAGGATTATTTTAAATCAAACTAAACAACAATGAAAAGACTAATCATGTGCATTATTTCCCTGGCAATACTTAAAGTAAGTGCCCAGGAGATCATTCCGATTGATACCAATACCTGGAGCATCAATGGTGACTACATTATTGAAAATTTCAAAGGGAAAAACGCCATCTATATCAAAGGTGGTGCGTTGACACTTAAGGACACCAAATTTCTAAACGGAACAATTGAGTATGACATTTTCTTAAAAGAAACTCCTGCTTTTCCAGGGGTTTATTTTAGGGTAAATGACCAAAATGGAGAACAATTTTATGTTAGGCCACATCAATCTGGGAATCCGGATGCCAATCAGGCAGCGCCCGTCGTAAATGGAATAAGTCCGTGGCAACTGTATTATGGGCCAAGATATTCTTTTGCCTATGAATATAACTTCGACGACTGGACGCATGTCAAAATTGTAGTAAATAACGACAAAGCGCAGGTGTATTTGGATGGAGCAGAAACGCCTAACCTTTCCTGGAATTTGTTTCATACGCCGACAGAAGGAGACATCATCATCCGCGGTGGAGGAGCACAAGCGATGCACATAGCTGATATCAAAATCGACGAGAATGCGAATCAATTGGTGGATTTTAGCCCTATAGCACGCGAACCGATCGAAGGTGCAATAGCGGAATGGGAAATATCTGACATGTTCGAAGAAAAGGACCTTGAAGATCCTACTAAACTAGATCCAGTGATTGATGCAAGAAAATGGGGAAGGAAAATTCAGTTAGAAGAGGGAGTCGCAGCAAATATTTCAAGTCAGCAACAATTGTTTAATGGAGAAGCTGGAAATACTGTTTTTGCAAAGATTACTATCAATTCAAGTCGAGATCAGATCAAGCTTTTTGATTTTGGATATAGTGATCGCGTTGTCGCTATTTTAAATGGTGAGGCTATTTACCGTGGCAATAATAAATGGAGGTCGAGGGATTACAGGTACCTGGGTACTATTGGCCTATTTGATTCTATTTATCTCAATCTGAAAAAAGGCGATAATACATTACTGATGGCTGTTTCTGAAGATTTTGGAGGGTGGTTGATTACTGGAAAATTTGTAGATGAAAATGGAATAAAAATTAGGTAAAACCTTAAACCTAATCTCATAATTGTTGTTTGCAGGGTGCGGTCCTATTGCGTTGTATGAGTTTGCGACCGCCCCTGTATTTTTTCAGCAGGGTCAACGGGAATGATTTCATTAATTTGCTATCGTGAAAAAAGTCCTCGTAGATATCGTTCCCGTACTCGTTGGTATTTTGCTGGCGTTGTTCATCAGCAATTGGCAACAGTCAAGATCTGAAAAAGCATACATTAAGAATTCTATCCAGGCCATCATTAACGAGAATCAATCAAACATCGATGAATTAAGTAACTCACTAAAGCGTCAGCGGAGTTTTCTTGATACCTTAAGGAAGTACAATACTCCTGATCGTTCACTATTTGATATAATCCAGTTGGCTAACGGATTGAATACTCCTGATCTTAAATCCACAACCTGGAAGTTTCTTATCCAGGATTCCAAACATACGCTGGTAGACTATGAGTTTATCAACCGTCTTGCGGAAATTGAAAAATATGAAATGTTGATCAACAGGCACAATCAAAAGGTACTGGATATGATCTACCAGCCTGCTTTCTTTAATGATCCCGATTTGAAACTTGTATGCGGTGTGATGCTCCAGGATTTAATGGGTTCGGAGATTGCACTAAAAAAAACACTTGAAGATTTTGAAGCATACGTGGAGGACTCAGGCTATTTACAATAAAAAAGGCGACTCCTGGAGCCGCCCTTAAATCGCCTTGCTAATGCTGATTTTCCAATAGCTATCGGGATCAGATTAACATAAGCCGCCTTAGTTTCCTTTCACAATTCTTTTTTGAAGTTTGTTTGATTCATTGTTGATCTCAAGTAGATAGACTCCTGGAATCAGATCACGCATATCCAACCTTCCAGTTGATGAAAGGCCTTGCTTGATTAACCTCCCTTGAAGATTAAATAGCTTGATTTCTACTTTGCTATCACTTTCCACAACCAGGAAGTCCATAACCGGATTCGGATAGATTTTTATCATATCTAATTTGCCTTCAATAGATAAAGCTGCTTCTTCCGTTACTTCGAAAGTCACCATTTCCGTTGCTGAATTGTAGTTTTCATTCCCAGCCTGACTTACCGTTATAGTAACTGTTCCAGTAGCTCCATCAAGCGTAATAGTCGTCCCATCGATGGTGGCCGGTCCGTCGATCTCAAAGGTCAATTCCAATCCAGAATCCACTGTAGCAGAAATGTCGAATGCGTTGTCAGTTGTCAGTTTATCATCAATGGGTTCAACCGTAATAACCTGATCAGCTTTTGCTACAGTAAAAGTCTCTGTTACTTCAACCGCTGCGTTGTAGTTATCATTTCCAGCCTGATTCGCAGCGATCGTAGCAACCCCAGACCCATTGATTGAAATAGTGGTACCGCTGATGGAAATGGGGCCGCTCACCACGCTGTATTCCACATCAAGGCCAGATGTTGCGATTGCCATGATATCAAAGGAGTCATCACCAAATGTCCTATCGGAGATCTCGTCAAATGAAATGGTCTGACTGGCCTTTGATATAGTGAATGATCTTACTACCTGATCCGCAGGATTAAAACTTCCATTACCAGGCTGATCGGCAGCAATTTCGACCACACCTACTCCTGTGATTGTGATTTCATTTCCATTTAATGTGACTGGCCCGCTTATCACACTCAAATTGACATCTAGATTAGATGAAGCGGTAGGGCTTAATATGAATGGATCATCTCCAAAAGTTTTATCATCGATCACATCAAATGTGATTGTTTGATCAGACTTGACAATTGCCTCTGTCGTGAAATCCCAATCATCCTTTGTATGTCCTGTATATGGATTGCCACTCAAGTCCTCGAAGAAACCATCAGGGATTTCCAGGTAAAACCTGGTATCAGCATTCAAGGTAGTATTATCAAGACTTCCCGTAGCATTAAAGTCAATCGTTGCAGAATTGTCTGAAATGTTCAAGTGAGTTCCGATCATCGCATTGGCTGTGATTCCATCCGTATCGTACACTTTCAGTCGTGCTGTTCCTGTACCAGCCTGAATATACTCATTGAACTCGATGGTAAATGACCAATTAGTTCTTGAAATGTCAGTCGCATTGTCTGCTGGTGTTAAATTGACCACTTGAGGTGCTTCCGTATCCTGAGCAATAGTCGTAAACGTCCAATCGGAAGGATTAGAAAAGCCATCGAAAAAATTGTTGTCAAGATCTGCGATTATTCCATCGAGCAGGAAAATGCGATAAGTCGTTTCAGCCTCAAATTCAGCATGTGGTACTGTTAGTTTGTTCCCACTAACAAGGCCCGAAGTGATGGATATAACTTCGAAGTTGCCACCTGGAGCTGATACACGCTGGATAACCAACTGCTTTGTTGTTCCGCTTACCGCGAGCATGATGTTCTCATCAAATGTGAGTGATAATTCTTCATCAAGAACTACATCCACTGCTCCATCTGCTGGAGATCGTAATGTCACCATTGGAGGATTAGGTGCTGTGGTACTTGTGGTGAAATTCCAATCATCTTTGTTAGCTACTGATATTCCTGCAAAAGAATTCCCTGCAAGATCTGTAACAGTGCCGGATGATATTCTTATCCAGAACTGCGTATCAGTCATGAGGTTAAGCGGCGGGTCAATGGTTAGTGTATTTCCACTTACTTGAACCTCAGGATCGCTAACACTAACAGACTGTGTCTGACTGTCATTGCTGTAAAAGTGAATTCCGATTGAACCGCTTCCTAATTGAACAGGTTCGTCGAAAGTAATTACAAGATTAGCATCAACAGCTGCATCCATTTGATCATCCCCTGGGGAGAGTGATTGAATGGAAGGTGCTGTTAAGTCTGGCACTGCTGTTGTGAAATTCCACGTCTCATCGTCAGACCAACCCGCAAATGCATTTCCACTTAGATCTGTAATTCCATCAGAAGGAAGTGTTACATATATTTCTTCTCCAACCGGAAGATCTACCGGAGAATTAAGTGTAATCGTGTTTCCGCTGAAGATGACGAAGCTTGCATTTGTTGTAGCCAATTGTGCAATGTTTGCTCCGGTTGTTTTGTTAAATAGCCTGACAAATTCTACTGATCCATTGCTTTGAACATTTTCATCAAATGTGATTACAAGGTTAGCATCAGCCGCCACATCTGTTGCTTCATCAGCTGGATTAAAACTTACTACAGAAGGAGCAGTCAGGTCTAATGCCATTGTAGTAAAGTCCCAGTCATCCTTAGTATGTCCGGTGTACGGATTTGCAGAGTGATCCCTAAAAAGATCGTCTTCAATTTCAACATAGTAGTGCGTTTCCGGATCGAGAGGTGTACCGTCTAGTTCGTTCAACGCATTGAAATTGATAATAGCAAAGTCACCGCCGATACCTATATAGCCACTATGACTTGCCTCTGTTACGATTGCGTCTGTATCATAATTCCTGATTCTCGCCCTTTTTGTGCCAATACCAGCATCTATAGGTTCATCAAAATTGATTTGGAACGTCCAGTTATCCGTTGAAATATCGACACTACCATCAGCTGGAGTCAAACTTGTAATCGAAGGAGGAGTAAGATCTTGTGGAGTTGTGGAAATCGTGAAGTTCCACTGCGTTGTAGTATTAATTGCGGGGGATGGGTTTCCAAATTCATCAACGAAAGCACCAGCATCAATTTGCACATGCACCGGAATATCTTGATCCGGCAGTCCATCTAAAGGTGAAATTGTCACGGTGTTCCCTACAATTTGCACTTCAGGGCTTGATACATCCAACGTTCTCAATACATTGATACTTGACCCTTCTCTTACTTGAATTGAGCC